>NZ_JBEXUS010000170.1:0-11753 GCF_040614455.1 Nocardia sp. NPDC005978 | reverse complement strand
GCTCGACCCGCAGTCCGGTGCGCTCGAAAGAGCCGAGCAGCTCGGACAATTGATCCAGGCCCCGGGTCCTGGGGCAGGGCGCCGCGGTACTGCCCGGCCAGATGCCACAGGCCGGTGAAGTTGTTGAACGGCCCGCCCACGATCTGGCTGGTCCACTCGATGACGAAATTGCCTGCCGCGTCGATGCTTCCGTTGATCGGGCTGGTCTTGCCGGGCAGGCCGCCGCCGGGCTTGGGCGAACCCTGGTTGAAGACCTGGTTGTTCCAGGTGACGCCGAGGCTGCTCAGGTCACCGGTGAGCCGGCCACCGTCGCTGAACAGCTGGGGCAGGGCCGCGCCCGTGCCGGTCTGCGGATCGGTGGGGTTGGTGGCGGTGGCGAAGTCGACGCCGTAGAACCGCACGGGCGTGGTGACCCGGCCCGAGACCGCGTTGCCCGCGGGGTCGAACGCCGCGGCGGGCTGGGGCTGGTAGCCGCCGCTGACGAGCCCGCCGTCGCTGCCCGCGGACAGCGGGGTGACCGTCTGGTCGCTGCACCGCGAGTCGCTGTTCTGCAGGTAGGGGCCGCTCGCGTCGCCGGTGGGCAGGATCATGCGGAAGAAGCTGCCGGTCACCGCACCGTTCGCGCACACCCCGGGTGCGAGGGCGAACAAACCGTTGAGCGGTGCGGGATCGGCCTGCGCGGGCGGCGCGGCCAGTACCGTCAGCCCCAGCGCGGCGATGCCCGCAGCAAACCGGTACGAATTGTGACCCATGACGTTTTCCCTCGATCGATGCGGTGCTGGTGTGCTCCAACTTCTCGGACAGCACACACATGGCAACTCGAGTCGAGGAAAAAGTAAGCGTTTGCGGTCAGTCTGATCGCAATCCGCTATATTCCGGCTAAATCCCGGAAACCGCCGCTGACCTCAGCGGTCACCCAGTTCCGCCCGGGTGTCGGCGAACCACTTCTGTGTTCCGACCAACCCCGCGGCGATGTCCTTACGCGCCCCGTTGAATCCGTAAAGGTTGCCCGCGTACCGAGTCAACACGGACCCCTCGTGCTCTTCCACTTCTTCGAGCACCGCACCATCCCCCAACAGATAGGCGACGTCCGCGATTTCCCCCGGTGTCCACTCACCCCGGAACGCCTCCCACCCCCGCTCCCGCACCGCAAGCGCCCGCTCCACCAACTTGGCCCGCAAGGCCGCCCGCTCACCCTCCCCGGGCTCCCGGGACTTCAAATGCTCCCAACTAACCGGCTCCGCACCCATCCCAACCACACCCTTCCGTCAACCCCCCACCCGAACTATCCCAGCAGACCGCGCCACCGGACCAAAGCGCGGCCTGCATATTCGGCGAATACCGCTGGCGCGGAACAGTTTTGCGCTGCGGGTCAGAGGGTGGGGAGGCGGGCGGTGCGGACGAAGAAGTCGTCTATTTGTTTTATGGCTTCCAGGAAGTGGGGGAGGTCCACGGGTTTCGTCACGTAGGCGTTCGCGTGGAGGCGGTAGCTGCTCAGGACGTCTTCCTCCGAGGCGGAGGTGGTCAGGACCACCACGGGGATGGTGCAGAGGTCGGGGTCGGACTTGACGCGTTCCAGGATTTGGCGGCCGTTGTATTTCGGGAGGTTCAGGTCCAGCAGGATCAGGTCGGGGCGGGGAGCACCGGCGTGGGGTGGCTCCCGGAAGAGGAAGTTCAGGGCCTCCAGGCCGTCTCGGGCCACGAAGACGGTGTTGTGCGCCTCGTTCTCGCCGAGGGCCTCGAGCGTCATCATCTCGTCCCCGGGATCGTCTTCCACGAGCAGGACGGTGATGGGGTGGCCGAGAAGGTGCACAGAGCGCTCCTGGACTGTGAGGGGTCCCCGGCGGACGGCGGGGGTCGTGGGGGTGCGAGGACATGCTGTACGCGGCCACGACGGCGACCCCGGCCCGGCGGAAATCCGGGCGGGGCGAGCGCGCAGCGGCCCGGCGACCCACGGACGCGGGCCGTCGCGGCGAATGCTGGAACGGCAGAGCTAGAGACGGAACCCCGGCGTCGGCGAGTCGCCGCGCGGGTGTCTCCTGGAACGGTGATGTTCATTACGCGCGTCTGCCGATGCCTTCCCAGGGGTCGGATACGAACCGTTGCCACCGGGGTCTGGGGTGGAAAAGGGATGAACCGAACATACTGGCCGGCAGCCACTTTCGGTTCGGAACAGATGATAGCCCGGCGCAATCGGAAAGGCCGTGTTCAACGGCCGACGGGACGTCCGTCACGTCCGGAGCGGGGCGGGGCACCGTGTCGTGGCGACCGTGCGGGGTAGTGCGAAAGGACAGGACAACGACGCACGGGAGGTTGGTATGTCCTATGACAGTGAAGCGCTGCTGAAGGTGCTGGCTCGTTTCGCGCGCCTGTTACCCACCGAGTACGACGTGCCCACGGCGCTCGACGAACTGGTCGACGGCGTGGCGACGGTGCTCGATCTCGCCGGCGCGGGCGTCTCGCTCTACACCGACGGGCAACTGCGCTTCGTGACCGCGCCCAACGAGGCCATCGCCGCGATCGAGCGCTGCCAGGAAGCCACCCAGCAGGGCCCGTGCATGGGGGCCTTCGACTCGGGCCTGCCGTTCCCCGTCACCGACCTCGCCGAGCACGCCGAGAGATGGCCGGACTACACGGCCGTCGCCGCCGAACACAAGATCGTGTCTGCGGCCGGAATCCCCATGCATCTGGGCGAACCGGTCGGTGTGGTCAATCTGTACGACGTCACCCAGCGGGAATGGAAGCCGGCCGAGCTCGAAGCGGCTCGCGTGCTGGCCGACATCGCCACGGGCTATGTCGTCAACGCGGACAAACGCCGGCAGCAGCAGCAACTGATGGAGCAGCTGCAGCACGCGCTCAAATCCCGCGTGGTGATCGAACAGGCCAAGGGCGTCATCGCCACCACCCACCGCATCACCACCGACGAGGCATTCGAAACCATCCGCCGCTACGCGCGCCAGAACCAGTTGCGCCTGCACGCGGTAGCGGCGGCCATCGTGGACGCGGGCCTGCGGTTATGAGCCGGATCCGCTGACCGGCTCGGTCGCGCCGCTCAGCCGGTCGAAGGCGCCGGCGATGTGCGTGATGCGCGACTCTTCGAGCTCTGGCCGCGGATAGGTGGATCGGAAGATGGCCTCCCCGTCGAACATGTGAATCAGCGAGGTGGCCAGCAACCGGGCCATATCCGCGGGCAGCGCGGGCGAGAGCGCGGCCACCGCCAGCTCCTCGACCTCGGCGAGCAGCGCCCGTGCCACCGGCTCGAGGCGTTCGCGCAGATCGGCTTCGGTACGCGCGGCGACCAGCAGTTCGAACCACACCGCGTTGGTCCGATGCCGGATCTGCCCGCGCACCCGCATCATGAGCTCCACCAGATCGATGGGCCCGGTGCGGTTCTCGGGCCGGATCACCTCGGCCGCACTGCGAATGTGCCGGTGCCGCACCTCGTTCGCCGCGGCCACGACGAGATCGGTGCGAGAGTCGAAGTGCCGGAAGATCGCACCCTTGGAAATCCCGGCGCGCTTGCTGATCTCACCCAGCGAAGCTCCGTGATACCCGACCTCGCCGATGGCCTCGATGGTCGCCTCGACCAGCGCGGCGACGGTGGCCGCGCTGCGCTCGGCCTGGGTGCGGCGTCCGATCGTCGCCGTCATCGGCCTCCCGCCCGCAGGAACCGGCCGGTGCGGTGTTTGCCCAGCACCGGCGCCGCGACGCCGTCGCCGAACACGAATTCGCCGCCGATGAAGACCGCCGAGACGGTGGCGTCGTTGCGATTGACCATGCGGGACAGATTGTCATACGCGGGAATGACGTCCTCGGCGTAGGCGTCCAGGCTCGCGTCGAGGTGCTCGGGATCGATGACGATCAGATCCGCGCGATCGCCCTCGCGCAGGCGGCCCGCGTCGATGCCGTACCAGTCCGCGAGCTCGCCGGTCATGCGGTGTACCGCGCGCTCGAGCGAGATGATCGGGCGCCCCGCCTGTTCCGCGCGATGGATCCGGTGCAGGAACCGCAGCCCGAAGTTGTAGAAGGCCATGTTGCGCAGGTGCGCGCCCGCGTCCGAGAAGCCGAGCTGCACACCGGGATCCGCGCTGTAGCGGTCCAGGATCTCGGGCCGGTGATTGGAGATCGTGGTGCGCCAGCGCAGTTTGGTGCCGTACTCCACGACCAGGTCCAGGAAGGCGTCGACCGGGTGCAGGCCGCCGCGGTCCAGGCCCACCTGCCCGAAAGTCTTGCCGATGACCGCGGCGTCCGGGCATTCCACGATCTCGGCGTCGAAGAAGTCCCGATGCCACACGCGCATACCGAATTTGGCGTCGTACTCTTTGCGGAAGCGCCGCCGGTACGTCTCGTCGCGCAACAGCGCGTTGCGCTCGACCTGATCGGCCAGGTGCAGCGCGGCCGCGCCCGCCCCGAACTCCTCGAAGATCACCAGGTCGATGCCGTCGGCGTACACCTCGAACGGCACCGGCAGATGCTGCCAGCGGAAGTCCCCGCCCAGCGCGTTCAGCAGCCGCGCCAGCGGCCCCATGATGTACACCAGGTAGGGATTGGCCTTGAGGTCGGCCGCGGACAGCAGGGTGGTCTTGAGCCGGGGCCGGAACAAACCCAGCGTGCTCAGCGTCATGGCGGCGATGCTGCGCGGCGAGGCGATGTCCGGCCCCGCCTGCAGAACCCGATCACGCTGTCGCAGAATGCGATTGAGCCGCCGCCGTTCCTTGGCCCGCGCGTAGGTCGAGGGCAGCGTGCGCGACCGGGCCACATCGCCGTCGAGCCTGTCGAACAACAGCTGCTGGGCCGACATCCCCACGAAGCCGGCGTCCAGCGCCTCACACAGCGCGCCCTCCATGGCGGCCTGTTCGGCGGCAGTGGGCCGCACGCGCTTGCGGGTGGCGCGGTCCAGGCCCATCAGCGCGGTGCGCACATCCGAATGTCCCAGCATGGCAGCCACATTCGGCCCCAAGGGCAACTCTTCGAGAGCCTCGACGTACTCGTGCGCGGTGCGCCAGGTCTTCTGCTCGACCGCCTCGATCACGTGCTGACGCGGAATCGCCTCCACCCGCCCGAACAGATCGCCGGCGTCGGTGGCCTCCACGTGCACCGTCGAGAGCGAACACGACCCGAGCATGATCGTGGTGATCCCGTGCCGCACCGACTCCGCCAGCGCGGGGGCCTGCAGCACCTCCACGTCGTAATGCGTATGTATGTCGATCATTCCGGGCACCACCCACTTGCCGGCGGCGTCGACGACGTGCGGGCAGCCGGTCTCGTCGAGCGGTTCGGCCGAGACCGCCGCGACGCGATCCCCGCGCAGTCCGAGGTGGCGAAGGGCGGAGGGCGCGCCGGTGCCGTCGAACCACCGGGCGCCTTTGATGATCGTGTCGTAGGTCACACGAACATTGCAACCGATCGGTTACTAACTGTCAATACGCAAAAGAACAAAGCGCTTTGGGCAGGGTGCACGAGCCGACAGGGATTCAGGATCGGGCTGAGCGCAACCATTCGATCGGCCCGTCCCTCGGACTTACGGTGTCCGCACACTTCTTCTCGGGTGAGGACACCGTCCATGACACTGCAATTGGCGCCCGTCGCGCCGGCCGTCTCCCCGGCTCTCGTCGAGGTCGACACCAAGGAATCGGGGACCCGGCTCCGCCGCGTGATCGGTTCGGCGCGCAAGGCCTCCGGGTTGGTGCTGGTCCTGGTGCTGTGGCAGCTGGGCGCGCGGGGCTGGCTCGGTCCCACGACACCCGCGCCCTCGGAGGTGATCGAGGCCGGCTGGGAGCTGATCCGCACCGGCGAGCTGTGGCGGCACCTGGCGGCCTCCTCGCAGCGGGTCGCCATCGGCCTGAGCATCGGCATCTCGATCGGCCTGGTGCTGGGCGCGGCGGCCGGATTGTTCCGCGCCGCCGAGGATCTCGTCAACGGACCTTTGCAGGCGCTGCGCATGCTGCCGACCCTGGCGCTGGTTCCGGTGTTCATCATCTGGTTCGGCATCGGGGATCCGTTCAAGATCGCGCTGATCATCGTCGCGCCGGTGTTTCCGATCTACCTGAACGTGCTCGCCGGCATTCGCGGGGTGGACCGCCGCCTGGTGGAGGCCGCGGAATCGCTGGGCCTCAATCGATTCGAGCTGACCACCAAGATCATCCTCCCGGGGGCGCTGCCGCAGATCCTGGTCGGCCTGCGCCAGGCGCTCGGCATCGGCTGGCTCACCCTGGTGGTCGCGGAGATGCAGACCACCCCCGTCGGGCTCGGCTTCCTGATGAACGACGCCAAGGAGTTCCTGCGCACCGACCAGATCTTCCTGGTGCTGGTCATCTACGCGGTGCTCGGCCTGCTCACCGATACGTTCGTGCGCCTGCTGGAACGCCGATTCCTGGCCTGGCGCACCGGATTCGAAGGACAGTGATGACCACGAGCACCGGCGCGGGCGTCCGCATTCGCGGCGCGGCGCGCAGTTTCGCCGGGCGCAGCGTCCTGCGCGATGTGGACCTCGACATCGCCCCGGGTGAATTCGTGGCCCTGCTGGGCGCGAGCGGATCGGGCAAGAGCACCCTGCTGCGCGGGCTCGGCGGCCTCGATCGCGGTTTCAGCGGGGTGTTCGAAGCGCCCAGGACCAAGGCCATCGTCTTCCAGGAGCACCGGCTCATTCCGTGGATGAACGTGTGGCGCAACGTAACCCTGGGCGTGGACCGCGGCTCGAAGGGGCAGGCGCTGGCCGCGCTCGAGGAGGTCGGGCTCGCCGCCAAGGCCGATGTCTGGCCCTCGACGCTGTCCGGCGGTGAAGCCCAGCGGGTCGCGCTGGCCCGCGCCCTGGTCCGCAACCCCGAACTGCTGCTGCTCGACGAGCCCTTCGGCGCGCTCGACGCCCTGACCCGGCTCAAGGCCCAGGCCCTGGTGGCTCGCCTGTGGACCCAGCACCGGCAGGCGGTGCTGCTGGTCACCCACGACGTGGAAGAGGCGCTCCTGCTGGCCGATCGCGCCCTCGTGCTGCGCGACGGCGTCATCGCCGAAGCCTTCGACATCACCGTGGCGCGCCCGCGCTCGGTGGTGCACCCCGAATTCTCCGCACTACGCCGCCGGCTGCTCCTCGCGCTCGGCGTCAACCCCGATGCACCGACAGGAGCGGACCTATGACCGACACATGGCAGCGCAGCACCGACGTCCTGGTGATCGGCGGCGGCCCCGCCGCCTGCTGGGCCGCGATCCACGCCCGCGAAGCCGGGGCGCAGGTGATCCTGGTCGACAAGGGCTACACCGGAACCAGCGGCGCCACAGCGCCTTCGGGCACCGGCGTCTGGTACGTGGCCCCCGAGGCCACCGCCCGCGCCAACGCCAAGGCCAGCCGCGAGGCCCTGGGCGGGCACCTGGCCGACCACTACTGGATGGACCGGGTCCTGGATCAGACCTACACGAACATGAACCGCCTCGCGGTCGAGGGCCGCTACCCGTTCCCCGCCGATCCGAACACCGGCGAACCGGTGCGCACGGGCGTGCAGGGACCCGAGTACATGCGGCGCATGCGCGCCTGGCTCAAGCGCCTCGACGTCGAAATCCTGGACCACTCACCGGCTTTGGAGTTGCTGGTCGACGCCGACGGCGTGGTTCGCGGCGCGGCGGGCTATCAGCGCCAACTCGACCGTGACTACCGCATCGCGGCGGGTGCGGTGGTGCTGGCCACCGGCGGCTGCGCCTTCCTGTCCCGGGCGCTGGGCACGAACGTGAACACCGGCGACGGCGCGCTCATGGCGGCCGAGGTCGGCGCGCGGTTCTCGGGCATGGAGTTCTCCAACGCGTACGCCATCGTGCCCAAGGGCTCCACCGTCACCAAGACCGCCTACTACGGTTACGCCACCTTCTTCCACGAGAACGGTGACGTCCTCGAGGGCGCGGGCTCGACCAAGGGCCGCTCGGTGATCGCTCGAACCCTGCTGTCGGAGAAGGTGTTCGCGCAGCTCGACCGCGCCGACGCCACCGTGCAGGAGCAGATGCGGGTCGGTCAGCCCAACTTCTTCCTGCAGTTCGACCGGCGCGGTATCAACCCCTTCACCGACCGGTTCGAGGTGGATCTGCTCGCCGAGGGTACGGTTCGCGGCACCGGCGGCATCGATGTCGTCGACGAGCAGTGCGCGACCTCGGTGCCGGGCCTGTACGCGGCCGGCGACGCGGCCACCCGCGAACGCATCTGCGGCGGCTTCACCGGCGGCGGCAGCCACAATTCGGCGTGGGCCATGTCCTCGGGCAGCTGGGCGGGCCGGGGCGCGGCCGGATTCGCGCTCGCGGGAACGCGTCCCGATCACGCCGCGCTCACCGGCGCGGGCCGCACCGGGCTGCACCCGGACGCGGGGGAGCAGGTCACCGCCGACGAGGTGGTGGCCGCCGCCCAGCGGGAGCTGATCCCCTTCGAGAAGAACTACCTGCGCCACGGCGACCGCATTCGCCCGGCCCTGCAGGCCCTGGACGGTGTCTGGGAGCGGGCGCGCGGGCTGTCCGGGACCACCGGCGACGAGCGCGTCCGCAACCGGCAGGCCGCGGCCATCACCGCGGTCGGGCGGCTCATGTACGAATCGACGCTGGCGCGCAAGGAAACTCGCGGCATGAGCAAGCGCGCGGATCATCCCGACCTGGATCCGGGCCAGCACCATCACATTGTCTCCGGCGGACTCGACAGCGTGTGGACCGCGACCACCGCCACCGCCAATACCGGACTGGCGGTGGCCTCATGATCGAACTGGTACGCGCGGACGACTGCATCGCCTGCGACAAATGCGTCGACGTCTGCCCGACGAACGTGTTCGACCGGACCGAGAGCGGCATCCCGCTCATCGCCCGCCAGTCGGACTGCCAGACCTGCTTCATGTGCGAGGCGTACTGCCCCGCCGACGCGCTCTACGTCGATCCGAACGTGACTGCGCTGCCGGATCCCACCCTGATCCCGCAGGACCACATCGGCCGCTACCGCAAGGAAATCGGCTGGGGCCGGGGCCGCAAGCCCGGCAGCCTCATCGCGGTCGGCCCCCGCCTGCCGCACGGTGCGCCACCCCCGCGCCTCTCCGAACTCTGATCTCCCCGAAAGCTTTTCATGTTCAAGCTCAAACGCGTTCTGCCCGCCGCCCTCGCCGCGCTCGCGCTGGTCGTGTCGGCCTGCTCGTCCGGCGACGACGGATCGGCGACCCGAACCAAGATCGAAACCCTGCGCATCGGCGTCATCGGCAGCGGCAACGTGCTCACCGGCCCGCTCGGCTTCGCACACCAGCGCGGCGCGCTGCTGCCCGCGCTCGCGCCCCTGGGCGCGGAGAAGATCGAGGTCTTCAGCTTCCCCAACGGGCCGGACCTCAACCAGGCGCTGGTCGGCGGCCGGCTCGACGTGGCCACCTACGGCGACACCCCGGCATTGGTGGCCAAGGGCAGCGGTCTGCAGACGCGGCTGCTGGCCATCGCCGCGGTCGGCTACAACGCCGGCGTGGTCGCCAAGAATCCGGCCATCCGGACGCTGAAGGACCTGGCGGGCAGGAAGGTCGGCGTGCAGTCCGGCTCGTACATCGACCGCTACCTGCAGGGCGCGTTGAAGGCCGAGGGCGTCGAGGCGGCCCAACTCATCCACCTGCTGTCCACCGATGCCGAGGCACCGCTGACCAGCGGCGAGATCGACGCCGTCGCGCTGCCGGACACCAACCCGAACTCCTACCTGCGGGCGTTCCTGGCCAAGGGCTTTCATCAGGTCGACTCGATTCGGGACAATCACCCCACGCTGGCGGGCACCAGCTCCTCGGTGAGCAGCCAGCCGTTCCTGGACACCAACCCCGACTTCGGCGGCACGTGGCAAAAGGTGCTGTCCGAAGCGAACAAGTACGCCCAGGATCACTGGGACGAGTACGTGAACTACGAAGTCGCGCAGTCGAAGCTGCCCGAGGCGGTGGTTCGCGCGGCGGCCCAGCGTGATTACTTCCCCGAGGACGTCTTCTCCGAGCGGGGGATCACCCTGCTCACCGGTACCAAGCAGTTCCTGGTGGAGCAGAAGAAGATTCGTGAGGACTTCGACCTCCAGCAGTGGTTCTACCGGCCGGAGCAGACCAAGAAGGGCTGAGACCCGGGTATCGACGCCCGCTGGGATCCCAGCCGAGTTCGGGGGCGGCATCGTGCACACGCGATGCCGCCCCCGAACAGCGTCACGGTGCTCGTACCGCGACGCGGGAGGAGTCGGGTGACCTACCGGCGTGCCTCCTGGAGCGCCGGGCCATGGTGTCGGCCAATTCGCCGCTGCGGGAGCGCGGGCCGGGTTCTATGGCGGGTCGGCGTACAGCGTGGTCAGCGCCGCCGCGCGCTCGCGCAGGGTGGCCCGCAACCAGGCCGGGGTCAGTGCTTCCCCGTGGGTGCCCAACTGCCACACCGCCCATTCCGCGTGCCGGGGATCCTGGAACGTGACGGTCATGCGCAGCCGGCCGTCCGGCTCGGTCGCTTCCGCGAGCACGGCCAGCACCGTGCCCACGAGCTCCTCGCGCCGCACCGGGTCGACCCGGACCTCGACCGTCACCTGGTCGCCGCCGGTGCGGAATTTGACGCCGTGCTCGCGCCACATGCGATCCAGATCGACCTGCTCCGGCCGTTGCGCGGGTTCGTCGAGCTCCTCGGCGTCCAGGATGCGCGAGAGCCGGTAGGTCCGTTCGGCGCCGGACCGCATGGCCAGCAGATACCCGTTGCCGCGCACCGTGACCAGGCCGATCGGGTCCACCGTGCGCCAGCTCGTCTGCCGGTCCAGCGCGGTGTAGTGGATGCGCAGCCGGTGCCCGGCCAGCACCGCGCGCCGCACCGCGGTCGCGATGGGATCGGGCAGTTCCTGCCCACCGGTCGTGCGCGAGAACAGATCGACCTCCGGGTCGATCAGCAGCCGTTCCGCCGCCCCGGACGCGGTGATCCGATAGCTCTCCGGCAGCGCGTCCACAACCTTGCGCATGGCCGAGGCCAGCGGTGAGGCGAGGCCGAAAGCCTGTGCGCCACGGCGTGATCCGGCCACCAGCAGCGCCAGGGCCTCATCGTGATTGAGTCCGGTCAGTTCGGTCTGGAAGCCGGGCAGCAGTGCGAACCCGCCGAGCCGCCCGCGTTCGGCGTAGACCGGCACGCCCGCCGCCGAGAGCGCCTCGATATCGCGCAGCACCGTGCGCGTGGAGACCTCGAGCTCCCGGGCGAGCGCGGGCGCGGACATGCGGCCGTGCCGGCGCAGCAGCAGCACCAGCGACACCAGACGATCCGCACGCATGAAAAAATCTTGTCACAAATACACGACACAAGATGTCGTGATTGGCTGACAGGGTTGTTCTCATGACCGAGAACAAGATCGCAAACCACCCCCACGAACTCGCCGACCTCTTCGTCCAGCTCGCCAACGCGGGCGACGTCGACGCCCTCGTCGCCCTGTACGAGCCCACCGCCGTCCTGGCCTTCCCGCCCGGCAGCGTCGCCACCGGCCACGCCGAGATCCGCAAGGTGTACGAGGGATTCGTCGCGCACGCACCGGTGCTGGTCCCGGGGCGGCAGCATCCGACCCTGGTCAGCGAAGACGTGGCGCTGACCGCGACCACCCTCACCACCGGTGAGATCGCCGTCGAGATCGCGCGCCGCCAGCCCGACGGCACCTGGCGCTACGCCGTGGACCAGCCGGTGCTGCTGCCGTGATCCGGCGGCGGTGGGGGGGGGCGGGGCCGCGCCCCCCCCCCGGCCCCCGGCCCCCAAACAGGCGCGCCCCCCCCCCCCCCCCA
>NZ_JBEXUS010000169.1:0-11799 GCF_040614455.1 Nocardia sp. NPDC005978 | reverse complement strand
GCGGGCCCGCGGGCACCAGCGCGGCGCCGGTGCGGGCGGCCAGCGCCCAGTCCACCGCGCCGGTCAGCGCCGAACGGGAGCGGGCGCCGGTCTCGACCAGCACGCCGTCCCGATGCTCACCGGCGGGCACGCCCGGGGCCGAACTGTCTCGCGATTCGGTCATATTCAATCCACCCGTCAGGAGCAGCCACAATTGCGCAGGACCGCGGTGAAGGCGTCCAGGGCCGGACGGCTCGCTGCGGGGAGCCGCTGGTTCGACATCAGCGCGAAGGTGAGTACGCGCCCGTCGTTATCGAGCACATACCCCACCAACGAGCTTGCCACGTCCAGAGTTCCGGTCTTGGCGCGAACCCAGCCGGCGGCCGCGCGATTGCGCTCGGTGTAGCGCTCGGCCAGGGTCCCGGTGGCCCCCGCGACCGGGAGATAGTCCAGCAGCGCGGCGAGCGGATCCGCGGCGCCCGCGTCCGCGCCCGAAGTGGCTTGCGCACCAGCGTTGTACGGCAGCGCCGCGACCGCGACCAGGCGATCGAGCAGGCGCGGCGGAATCAGATCGTCGACCGAGAGGCCGCTGGTGTCGAACAGCGCGAGGCCCGTGGTGTCGAATCCGGCGGCGCGCAACGTGGTCCCCATCGCGGAGACAGTGCCGTCGAAGGACAGCTCCGCGCCGGCCGCCGCCGCGATCTCGCGCCCGATGGTCTCGGCCAGCACGTCGTCGGAATGAACCATCATGTCGCGCAGCCGATCCCGCAGCGGCGCGGAGTGCACCGCGGCGACCTCGACCGCACCCGGGGAAGCGGTGCCGATCCGGGTCTTGTCCGGGTCGACGCCCAGCTCCCGCGCCAGCCGCCGCCCGGCGTCCAGCGCGGGGGTGGTGGTGCGCGGGGAGTACTCGACCATCGGATCGAGCCGCCCGCCGTCGATCATCACCGATTCGATGGGCGCGATGGACCCGCCGCCGATATCGACCGGATCCCAGCCCTTGGCCAGGGTCGGCCCCGCGTACGCGGAGGTGTCCACCACGATGGTGTCGAACTTGCGGCCCGACTTCTTGATCTGCTGGACCAGGTCCGCGATCCGGGGACCGTTCTCGTAATACCCCTTGCCATCGGGCTGCGCGGTGAGCGTGGGATCGCCGCCGCCGACCAGCACCAGCTCGTTGCCCACCGTCCCGGCCACCACCCGGGTGGTCACCCGGTGATCCGGCGGCAGCGCCAGCAGCGCGGCGGCGCTCAGCAGAACCTTGGCGTTGGACGCCGGAATCATCGGCTTGTCGGGATCCATTGTCCAGAGCACGTTTCCGGTCTCGGCGTCGGTCACCGACGCCGCGAAGACACCCAGATCCGGCGTGGTCGACACCTGCGCCAGCGCGGCCGCCAGCCCGGCGGCCGAGGGCGCGGGCGCGGTCGCGGGCGCCGGGCTCACCTGCGGCATCGGTCGCACCGCCGCCGGCGCCGCGGCGATCGTCAAGCCACCGTGGCGAAACTCCTCGGTCCACGGCTGCACCGTCAGCACCACGGCCGTACCCGCCGCCAGCACGACGACCAGCACCGATGACACCACGATCCAGGTTTTGCGACGCCGCTTGGCTTCCAGCCCACCCATGTTCTGCTTGTTCCGAGCCACCTGCCGCCGTCTCCCTGATGTCTGCCACGGGCGTCGATGTCCGCCTCGGGCGTCCCTGCCGAACCCACGCACCCGGGTCCCACACTATCCTCGTTGCGCAGTCGTTCCCCCGAACGAGCTGGCGAGTCGGCAGCCCTACCGCCCACCGAAAAAGGAGATGACGTGGAGTTCGACGTCACCATCGAGATCCCCCGGGGTCAGCGCAACAAATACGAGGTTGATCACGAGACCGGACGCGTGCGGCTGGACCGCTACCTGTACACCCCGATGATGTACCCGGCCGACTACGGCTACATCGAGAACACCCTCGGCGGCGACGGCGATCCCCTCGATTGCATGGTGCTGCTGCCCGAGCCGGTCTTCCCGGGCGTGATCGTGGAGGCCCGTCCCGTCGGCGTGCTCATCATGAGCGACGAGGCCGGCACCGACGAGAAGCTCGTCGCGGTGCCCGCCGGCGACAAGCGCTGGAACCACATCCAGGACGTCGAGGACATCCCGGAGTTCCAGCGCAAGGAGATCTCGCACTTCTTCGAGCGCTACAAGGACCTCGAGCCCGGCAAGTGGGTCAAGGTCGAGGGCTGGGAAGGCCGCGAGAAGGCGGAGAAGCTGGTCACCGAGGCGTACGCGCGCCTGCAGGAGCAGGGCCACTGAGCACGCGCTGACACGACGAAGGGTGGCACGGAATTCCGTGCCACCCTTTCGTTTTCACGGCTACGAGAGTCGTTACTTCCCCTGGAAGCGCGGTGCGCGCTTCTCGAACACGGCCTGAATCGCCTCGGTCAGATCCTCCGAGGGCAGGAACGCCGAATTCCACGCCGACACGTAGCGCAGCCCGTCCGCGACCTTGCCCACCTTGGGCTGCTCGAGCACGTCCTTGATGCCCTGCACCACCAGCGGCGGGTTGTCCGCGATCTCGCGGGCCATGGCGTGCGCGGCCGCCAGCACGGCGTCCTGATCCTCGAACACGTCGTTGACCAGGCCGATCTTCTCCGCACGCGCGGCGTCGATGTCCTTGGCGGTGTACGCGAGCTCCCGCAGATGCCCCTCGCCGATGATGCCGGGCAGCCGGTGCAGCGACCCGATGTCCGCCACGATGGCGACCTTGGCCTCGCGCAGGCTGAACTTGGCGTCGGCGCTGGCCAGCCGGATGTCGGCGGCCGCGATCAGGTCCAGGCCGCCGCCGATGCACCAGCCCTGCACGGCCGCGATCACCGGCTTGGTGCAGGCCGCCACCGCGGTGACCGAATCCTGCATGCTGCGCACCTGCTTGAGGAAGTCGGTGCGCGGCCCGGCCAGCGCGCCACCGAGCAGCGGCCCGAAGACCGGCGCCATGGCGGGCAGGTCCAGCCCGTAGGAGAAATGCTTACCCGAACCGGCGAGCACGACGGCCCGCACCTCGGGGTCGGCGTCGAGTTCGCCGAAGATGAGCGGCAGCTCACGCCAGAAGTCCGGGCCCATGGCATTGCCCTTGCCGGGGCCGGTCAGCGTCACCGTCGCGACGTGGTCCTTGCTCTCGACCTCGAAAGCCTTCCAATCGGTCATCGGTCCAGCGTATCGGGGGTGCGGGCGGTCCGGGCGGGCGGTGTAAACCCTGTGCTAAATCTGCTGCGCCGCACTGGTTTCCGGCGGGTCGCGGGATCGAGGATTGACGGACCCTCGGAAAACCCGCCTCTACCTGTGGAGACCTTGATGTTGATGCATCACGGAATCGGCCTCGACCACTTCAATTCACTCCCCCGCCGCCGTGCGATCCACGCCCTCTACGAATGCTGCTGCAGCGTCACCTGGGCCGAGGAGATCGCCGACGGCAGACCCTATCCGGGCTACCAAGCCCTCCACACCGCCGCCGACGCCGAACTGCACGCCCTGTCCGCCGCCGGCCTGGCCGAAGCCTTCGATTCCTGTGCGCACGAATCCGTTTCGGAACGCTCCGTGATCGAGCTGGCCCGCATCACCCGTGCGCGCCTCACCCGCATGCTCGGACCGGAAGAGGGATATCCCGAATACTGAACCCCGGCACATCCACCGCAATCGCTCTACCCTTGTCCCATGCGCAGGTCCTTACCACCGGTCGCTGCCAGAGTCTCCGACACACTCATCGCCCGCGGGCATCACGGGGTGATCCTCACCCAGCCCCGTCCCGCACACACCGCGCAGGACGCCGCCCAGGCACTGGGGGTCGATCTGGGAGCGATCACCACATCCCTGGTCTTCCTGCTGGACGACGATCCGGTGCTGCTCCTGGTCTCGGGCGCGCACCAGGTGAATCTGGAAACGACCGGCCGAAGATTGGACGGGACGCTCTGCCGCGCCCCCGTCGCCATGGTCCGGCGGTTGACCGGGCAACCGGACGGCGGGATCGCGCCGGTCGGGCATCCGCTCAATCTGCCGACCTTCATCGATACCGCGCTGGCCGCCCACGGGGAGCTGTGGGCAGCCGGCGGGCATCCGAACACGGTCTTCCGCACCACCTTCGGCGAACTGGTGCGCATCACCGCCGGGCTGGCCATCGACGTGGACTGAAAGGGCGTAGGTTCGGAGCGTGACCGATTCTCCGACGCCCGGCGCCGAGCTCCATGTGCCCGACGACCTGAGCGGCATCACCGCCCAGCAGTACCGAGCCGCCATGCGGCACTATCCGGCGGGCGTCACCATCGTCACGCTGAACTCCGAGAACGGGCCGGTCGGTTTCACCGCGACCTCGTTCGCCTCGCTCTCCGCCCAGCCACCGCTCATCTCGTTCAACATCGCGGCCACCTCGTCGAGCATCGCCGCCATGACCAAGGCCGAATCCTTCGTCGTGCACTTCCTCGGCGAGCATCAGAAACACCTCGCGCAGCGCTTCAGCCGGTCCGCCGACGACCGGTTCACCGACCGTTCCCTATGGACGTCACTGGAGACGAGCGAACCGGTGCTGCACGGCACCCCGATCTGGGTGCGCGCGAACGTGCACCAGCTGATTCCGATCGGGGATCACACCCTCGTCATCGGACTCGTCACGCGGGTGCACGACAACACCGAGGACGCGCCCGCGGTCGGGCCGCTGGTGTACTACGACGGGGCATATCACCGCGCGGAGATCGCGGACTGATTTCGAGCCGTGCCGTGGCGGTTCGCCGCCACGCCGGTGCGCTGAACCGCCGCCACCGTGCGGGTGCACCGGGTCGCGAGGCCGTTCGGGTGCCCTAGGTCGCCGAGGCCGCGGTGCCCACGCCCAGGGCCGCGAGAATGCCCGCGCTCAACTGCTCCAGCCGGTCCCGCACCCGCGGTCGCTTCAGCAGTTCCACCGCCCGCGCGGCCGCCATGGCCAGCAGCACCATTTCGATTGCGGCGATGACGGATTCGATGGCGCCCAGGGCCAGGGTGTTCGCGAACGTCACCTCGGTGAGGAACTGCGGCAGCACCGCGAGATAGAAAAGCCCGACCTTCGGGTTCAGCACGCAGGACAGCAAACCGGCGGCGAATGCCGAGCGAATCGACGCCGCACGGCCCTGCGGGGCGGCCTGCGCGAGTTCGGACTCCGCCTCCCGCCGGGCCCGCCTGTGCGCGAGCAGCGCCCGAACGCCCAAGTACACCAGGTAGATTCCGCCGATCACCTTCAGCGCGCGATACGCGGTGGCCGACTGTTCCAGCAGCGCCGCGACGCCCGCCGCCACCACCAGCGCCCAGACTATGCCGCCCGCCGCCGAACCCGCCGCGGCCGCGATCGCCGGGCGCGGCCCAGCCATGGCGTAGCGCAGCACCAGGAAGGTGTCCGGACCGGGGGTCAGGGCCAGCAGCACGCACAACCCGATAAAGCTCAGCAGCAGAGCGGGACTCACTCACCCATGGCAGCGCATCACCGGGGTGAATGCAAGGGAATACCGCCATGGGTGAGCTCGGCGCGGGCCGCCGTCCGCCCTGATGAAACGGGCCGGCGGCCTTCCGGGCGGCCGGAATTCAGATTCGCGCGCCGAATTCCGTGCCCAGTTCACGGAACACGTCGGTGTTCAGGGAGAAGGCGAGGCGGGCCTCGTCCAGCACGCGCTCGACCTCGTCGCCGGCCAGCGGCAGCGCGTCCAGGCTCGCCCGGTACTCGCGCTTGAAGGCGGCCGGATTGGCGATCTCGTCGAAGACGTAGAACCGCACGCCGTCGCCCTTCTTGGGCAGGTTCCACAGTTTCTCGGCGGTGCCGCGAATGACCTGGCCGCCCGAGAGATCGCCCAGGTAGCGGGTGTAGTGATGCACCACGTAGCCGGCGGGCCAGGTCTGCGCGCATTCGCGCACCCGGGCCGCGTAGGCGGCGGTGGCGGGCAGCGCGGTCAGCTCATCGCGCCAGTTCGGGCCGCCCAGATGGACGAGATCGGTCTCCAGCGCGGCCAGGCGCGCCAGTTCCGGGCGGATGAACGGACCCGCCGCGGGGTCCGAAGCCAGTGCGGCCGTGTCCTTTTCGAGTGCCTCGTAGACGAACCACAGCTGCGAGGTGTACCGGTAGAACGCCTCGACGCCCAGCTGACCGGTGAGCAGGTCGCGCATGAACGTGGAATGCTCCGCCTCGGCGTGCTGCTGCTCGGTCGCGGTGCGGATGAGCGTCGAGAACGGTGTGCTGGTCTCCAACATGATCGAGCATCCTCGCTTCAACTCCCAGGGCGCACTACTTTGGCTACCCTAACTTCTACATCGACTGTACGGGTCAGCAACGTTCTCGCGATTCGACCTTTCCGCCCCTGCCCTTCCAACTTTCGGATGATTTTCCGGAAGGGCTTGACAATCCCGCCGAACGTCTGCCAGCCTTCTCAATCAGGTCATGAGTACCAGCGCAAAGCCCTGGCTAGCTGGTCGGCAACCCTCCTCCGCGGTGGGGTGCTCCAGGTGACGACCGGGCCGCCGCCCGACCGGGCGCGGCAAGCGCGGACTCTCGATCACCCATTCTGATCGCGCGTCCCTTGCCCCGATGGGATTTCGTGATGACTGCATTCGCCGACCGCTCCTGTGCCCCGCTCGCCACCGTCTCCGGTTGCGACCTGCGGGTTCCCCTCGTCCAAGGTGGCGAGACCGGCTACGCCAACTTCGACTACGCCGCCAGCGCACCGGCTTTGGCGCAGGTCACCGACCGCGTCGCGGCGCTGCTGCCGTACTACGCCAGCGTGCACCGCGGCGCGGGCTACGCCTCGCGCATCTCCACCGACTGCTACGAGGCCGCGCGGGGTTCGGTCGCCCGCTTCCTCAACGCCGACGACGACCAGGTCGTGGTGTTCACCCGCAACACCACCGACGCGCTGAACCTGCTAGCCGCCTGCGTGCCCGGTGACACCGTGGTGCTCGATGTCGAGCACCACGCCAACTTCCTGCCGTGGACCCGGCACGGCCGCCGGGTGGTACCCGCCGCGGACACCGTCGAGGAGACCATTCAGCGCGTGGTCGCCGAACTCTGCGCCAAACCCGCAGCGCTGCTGGCGATCACGGGCGCGTCCAATGTGACCGGCGAACTGCTCCCGCTCGAGCGGCTGGCCTGGATCGCGCATCAGTGCGGGACCCGCATCCTGGTGGACGCCGCACAGCTGGCCCCGCACCGGCGCATCGACCTGCGCGCCGCGGGCATCGACTACCTGGCCTTCTCCGGGCACAAGGCGTACGCGCCGTTCGGCGCGGGCGTGCTGGTCGGCCGCCGCGACTGGCTCGACGCGGCCGAGCCGTACCTGGCCGGCGGCGGTGCGGTGCGCGCGGTCAGCACGGACGGCGTGGAGTGGGCGCCCGCCCCACAGCGCCACGAGGCCGGGTCGCCCAACGTCCTGGGCGTGGCCGCGCTGGCGGCGGCCTGCGACGCCCTGGCCGGCCTGGACGAGACCGAGGTGCTCGAGCACGAGCGGTACCTCACGCACCGGCTGCGCTACGGCCTGAAAACCGTTCCGGGCGTGAACTTCCTGCGGATCTGGCGGGACAGCGCCGACGCGGTAGGCATCGTCGCGTTCACGGTGGAAGGCTTCGAACCCGGCCGGGTCGCGGCGTATCTGTCGGCCGAACACGGCATCGGGGTACGCGACGGGCGGTTCTGCGCCCACCCGCTGCTGGCCCGCCTCGGCGTGGACGCGGCGCTGCGGGCCAGCATCGGGCTCGGCACCACCGCGACCGATGTCGATCGCCTCGTGGACGCGATATCCACACTCGTCCACAAGGGCCCGGGCTGGGACTACGCCGAGACCGACGGCCAGTGGAACCCCGCCCCCGAAACCCGCCCCTTCGCCGCCACCGACGCGGGCGCGGCGCCCTGCGGGTTCTGACGTCCCGGCCGTGCGGTCGCATCGAAGTCGGATTCGGTGCGACCGCGCGCGGCGCGTGAATCACGGCCACCGGGAACAGGACCGGTTCGAGATCGCGGGTGCACCGCGATCCGATCCGTCGATGATCGCGCTACGGCACCAGGTACCGCGCGGCGAGCTCCTCCACCACCGGGTCGTCGTCGCCCACGGCGTTCAGCAGATCGAGATCGTCCTGCACGGACAGCTGCCGCCCGTCCTCCTGCTCGATGTCGGGCGGACCGTCCTCCGCCAACTGCCGGATCAGCTTGGCCCGCACCCGCTCCCGCAACGAATCGCTCATAGCGAGAGCATGCCCCGGCCGCCGGTTCTCATTCCCCCGGCACGCCGCCGGAGCCCGGCACTCGCTACCTGCGACGAGGCCCCGGCCCCAGCGCACCGCGGAACTCGATGCCAACCGGAATTCGATGCACCGCCGAGTTATCCACAGCTGTGCACAACCTGCCGACCGGCACTGAGCGCACGAAATGCCCGATACATCCCGTTCAAGAGGCGATCCGCCGACGAATCATCCACAGGTGCACGGTCCGCCACGACCCGTCTCTCACACCGGTGCGAGCCACGTCCCCCACGGGGTATTGCGCAGCACGGTGAAGGCGAAGAGCAGAACCAGGACTATCCACAGCGCGGAGCGCGGCAGCACCTTGGGTAGTCGAGGCTTCGGGTTGCCGCGCCAGGCGCGGACCAGCCACACGCTCCAGAAAGCGAGGAAGCCGAGCAGCAGCGGGACGATCAGCACGTTGCTCTGGATCGCGTCGAGCACCCGGCCGTCGGTCAGGTTGTGCAGGCCGCGCAGGCCGCCGCAGCCGGGGCACCAATATCCGGTGAGCACCTGGAAGGGGCACAGCCCCCACGATCCCTCCACGTGCGGATCGCGAAAATGCAGGGCCGCGAACCCCGCCGCCACCCCGGCGCCCACGAGCAACGGAAGGCCCACGCCCCACCGGTTGGGGCGGGTCCTGGATTCGAAGCCGAGAGCGGTGTCCACGAGCATCAACGTTAGCGGCGACCATCGGGACCTGCCAGGTCACCGTCGACTTCGCACCCCCGGGGACCGGAATCGGTGTGCGGGAAATTAATCGACTCGCACCCGGGCTCGGCTCGGCTCGGCTCGGACAGGGTCGGTCAGCGCAGCGGCACGCGGGTGCTGACCGGCGCGGTGAGCGCCCCCGCGAGCATGTCCACGATTTCTCCCCAGGCATCCACATCCCCCGCGGCGATCCGCCCGGCTTCCACCGCGCGCTCGTGATCGGCGAGCAGCGCGAACAGCGCCGTGGACAGCGCGCGCAACCGCCGCACCCGCAGGCGCGGGGTCAGCTCCGGCAGCGCACCGTCCAAGCGCTGCATGATGACTCGCACCGAGGTGCGCGCCTCGCTCTCCAGATTGCTCGCGTCGGTGACCGCCGGATGGGTGTGCACCTGCTCCAGGAAGCGCGCGTAGTGGTTGATCCCGTGCCGCTCCCCCAGCTCGAACATGGGGATGACCAGTGCCTCGAGCAGTTCGTGCACCCCGACTTCGGCGCCCGAACCCGCCTGCTCCGCAAGCAGTTCCAGCCGCCGCACCTCGAGGGTGCCCATCCGCAGTTCGACCACCGCTTCGATGAGCCCGTCCCGCGAGCCGAAGTGATACTGGATCGCCGAATTGTTCCGCTGCCCGGCCGCAGCGGCGATGTCACGCAGCGGCACGCTCTGCCCGCGCTCCGCGATCAGCCGTTCCGCCGCGAGGATGATCCGTTCCCGCGCCTCGGTCACCGCCACCGCCGCACCTCCCTCATCGCCAGCCGACCGCACTCCCGAGCACGGTTCCACCGTAAGCAGAATAGCCGCCACCAGCGCGGAAAGAACTCTTCCTTGACAGTTAAGCGAATGTTCTTAAAGCTTCGTGTGACCGTCATCACCGAGAGGGGACCGCACCCGATGATTCTTGATTCTTTCCGACTGGACGGCCGCGTGGCCATCGTGACCGGCGCGGGCCGCGGCATCGGCGCCGCCACCGCGCTCGCCCTCGCCGAAGCGGGCGCCGACGTGGCCCTGGCCGCCCGCACCCCGGCGCAGATCGAGGAGGTGGCGGGCAAGATTCGCGCCCTGGGCCGCCGGGCGATCACCGTGCCCGGCGACCTGTCGGACCTGTCGAACGTCACCGCCTTCGCGGACCGGGCCGCCGCCGAACTCGGCCGCCTCGACATCGTCGTCAACAACGTCGGCGGCACCATGCCGAACACCTTCACCACCACCTCGCCGCAGTTCCTGGAAGACGCCTTCCGCTTCAACGTCTCCACCGCGCACGCCCTCACCCAGGCCGCCGTCCCGCACCTGCTCGCGACCGGCGGCGGTTCGGTCGTGTCCATCTCCTCCAT
This sequence comes from Nocardia sp. NPDC005978, assembly GCF_040614455.1. Lineage (NCBI taxonomy): Bacteria > Bacillati > Actinomycetota > Actinomycetes > Mycobacteriales > Nocardiaceae > Nocardia > Nocardia sp. NPDC005978. The sequence goes on along the minus strand of NZ_JBEXUS010000169.1, from coordinate 1,523 downwards.
GCTCGGCCGCACCGCCGGCCGCGGCTTCCTGGCCTACGGCACCGCCAAGGCCGCCCTCGCGCACTGGACCCGCATGGCCGCCACCGACCTGTCCCCGCGCATCCGGGTGAACGCCATCGCCGTCGGCTCGGTGCTGACCTCGGCCCTGGACGTCGTCGCCCAGAACCCGGAGATCAAGGCCCGCATGGAGTCCGCGACCCCGCTCAAGCGCCTCGGCGAGCCCTGGGAGATCGCCGCGGCGATCGTCTTCCTGTGCTCCCCCGCCGGCGGCTACATCACCGGCAAGATCCTCGAGGTCGACGGCGGCATCGAGGCCCCCAACCTCGAACTCGGCCTGCCCGACCTGTGAACCGGAGTCCGTCATGACATATCGCGTAGTCCAATGGAGTACCGGCAACGTCGGCCGTCGCGCCCTGCGCTCGATCCTGGCCCGGCCCGAACTCGACCTGGTCGGCGTCTGGGTATCCGGCCCCGCCAAGGCGGGTAAGGACGCGGGCGAACTCGCGGGCCTGGACCGCGAAACCGGCATCCTCGCGACCACCGACGCCGCGGCCCTCATCGCCTTGAAACCGGACTGCATAGTCCACACCGCCATGGCCGACGACCGCCTCATGGAATCGGTCGAGGATCTGAAGACGTTCCTGCGCGCGGGCATCAACGTGGTCTCCAGCAGCCCAGTCTTCCTGCAATTCCCCTACGGGACCCTGCCCGACGAGGCCATCGCCCCCATCATCGAAGCCGCCGAGGCGGGCAACGCCTCGCTCTGGGTGAACGGCATCGACCCCGGCTGGGCCAACGACTGGCTGCCCCTGGTGCTCTCCAGCGGCTCGGAGCGGATAGACGCCATCGTCTGCTCGGAGATCATGGACTACTCCACCTACGACAACCCCAAGGTCGTCTTCGACATCATGGGCTTCGGCAGCGCCCTGGACGACCTGCCCCTGCTCCTGCAACCCGGCGTCCTCACCCTCGCCTGGGGCAGCGTCATCCGCCAGCTCGCCAACGCCCTCGATGTCGAAATAGACACCGTGACACAGCATTTCGAACGCGTCCCGGCCACCGAACCGATCAAGGTCGGCGACCGGGTCATCGAACCCGGCACCGCCGCGGCCCTGCGCTTCCAACTGCACGGCGTCCGCGGCGACCGCACCTTCCTGACCCTCGAACACGTCACCCGCCTGCACCCCGACCTGGCCCCCGACTGGCCCCAACCGGCCGGAAAGGGTTGCTACCGAGTGGAAATCAAGGGCGAACCCGACTACACCCTGGACCTGCAGCTCTACAGCAACGGCGACCACGCCGAAGCGGGCGTGGTAGGCACGGCGGCCCGCCTGGTCAGCGCGGTCCCCGCGGTGGTCACGGCCCGCCCCGGCCTCCTGACCGCCACCGACCTCCCCCTGACGACCGGCCGCGGCCTGTTCTCCTGACCGGTCCGCCGGATCCATCCCCACCCGTCCCGGGCCTGTGCACAACACCCGAAAACCCGCCCCACCGCACGAAAAGGCCCCCGATACCGAGGTATC
>NZ_JBEXUS010000168.1:0-12082 GCF_040614455.1 Nocardia sp. NPDC005978 | reverse complement strand
GGGAAATACCGGTGGCCGCTGGAACGTCCCTTCGGACACGGTCGAGAGCCTGTCCGCGTTCCGCACCCGGGCAGCGGCGTCGAAATGCGAGAGCCGCAGGGTCTGTTGCAGGTACACGATCGGGCTCTTGATCCCGGCCCGGGCGGGCAGTCCCCGTGCCGCGCATTCGAGAGCGAACCGCTGTTTCACCGCTTCGAGTTTGCGGTAGTCCGCTTCGAGCTTGTGCATCATCGCGATGATCTCGTCATCGGATGAGGAAAACAGGGGCGATTCGAGCAGCCCCTCCACTGCGACGCCATGTCCTTCAACATGGTGCGCGATGGTGGATTCCCCTCCCGAATTCATACCCCTATTCTACTCCTCGATAGCAACCCGCAATAGCCCAATTCGATTGTGATATAAGCGTATTCGGATTAATCGCCCACTCTCCAAGCGTGTATTCCGCAAAACTAATCACTGCCCGATCCGCGCGAGAATCCGGCCGGCCGAATAGCCGTTCCGAGCCCACCTACATTCGCCGAACCGCCCGCACGACAACATCCCGAAGCGAAACCGCCCGCCCCTCACCCACGCGAACTGTGCGCGCGACCTCCTCGGCCGTGACAACCTCCCAGTCATCCGGATCCAACCGCGCCGTAATCCCCGCCGCCGTAGCCGACGCTTCCGCGGGCGGCTGGTGCCCGCTCGCCTCCCCGGCCGCACCATCAGCCCCGTGCCCGTGCCCGTGCCCGTGAGTCCCGTGTCCGTGCGAGTGCGCCGAATCCCCACCGTGCAAATGCCCCACGATCAACAGCGACCCACCCGGCGCCACCCACTCCGCGATCCGCGCGTAGAACTCCACCTGCGGCATATCCGGATGCGCGTAGTTCGTCATGACCAGTTCGAACCGCGAATCCGGCTCCCAGTGACTCAAATCGGCCTCCACCCAGTGGATATCCTCTCCGACCCCGCTCGCGGCAGCTCGCTCGCGTGCGCCTGCCAACGCTTGGGCCGAGATGTCGGCGGCGGTCACCTGCCACCCCCGCGTAGCGAGCCAGATCGCCTCCGCCCCGCCGCCGCAGCCCGCGTCCAGTGCGGTGCCGGGTGGCAGCTCGGCCGTCTCGCGTCCGACGTACGGGTTCGCAGGCAGGGCGGCCGTGGCCCCCGAGGGCCGCTGCTCCCAGTGCCGTTCCCAGAAGTCCCGGTCGAAGGTCTGTGTCATCGGGGCGTCCTCCTTGTTCGCGGCATCGGCGGTGGTTCGCCGGTGATAGCGCCATCGTGCGGGGCGGCGAGTCGGATGTGCAAACAATATTGCCGAATGGCAAACTCCGGACATGGACGATGCCGTGGATCGCACTCTCGACGCCGTGGGGCCGCGGCTGAAGCGGTTGCGGTTGCGGCGGGAGGTCACGCTGGCCGACCTCGCGGCGGAGACCGGGATCTCCACCAGCACGCTGTCCCGGCTCGAGGCCGGGTTGCGGCGGCCGACGCTCGAGCAGCTCCTGCCGCTGGCTCGGGCGCACGGGGTCACGCTCGACGAGCTGGTGGACGCGCCGCCCACGGGGGATCCGCGCATCAACCTGCGGCCGATCCCCGCGGGGGACGGTGCGGTCGTACTGCCGCTCACGCGGCGGCCGGGTGGGGTTCAGGCGTACAAGTTCGTACTTCCCGCGGGAGCCGACGATGCGGTGCCGGACATGCGCACCCATGACGGGTACGACTGGGTCTACGTGCTCAACGGCACCCTGCGGCTGGTGCTGGGGGAGCATGATCTCCGGCTCGAACCGGGGGAGGCCGCCGAGTTCGACACCCGGACCCCGCACTGGTTCGGGGCCACCGGCGGCGGGCCCGTCGAGTTCTTGAGTCTCGTTGGCAGGCAAGGGGAACGGGCGCACATCCGGGCGGCGCCGCCGCGCGACTCGAGATCAGCTGAACAGTAGCCGGTCCGGCCCTTCTCGACCGCGCGGGAGACGGTCCGGCTCGGGCCCGCCGCGTTCGCGCGGGTGCGGGGAATCGCCGTGCACCGCGCCGCGAACCCCGGGTGCTCCCACCGCCGCGCCGGTCATTCCGTAGACTGCCGAGGAATACCCCTTAGTGGTATTTCGCTCATTCACCACGCCAAGGAGATCATCGTGTGCCAGCGAATCGTCTGTCAGGGCTGCGGCAAGCCCTCCTTCCAGGGCTGCGGCGAGCACGTCGAGGAAGTGCTCGGCGACGTCCCCACCGCCCAGCGCTGCGCCTGCAACGCCGGCTCCGGCACCACCAGCAGAGGCCTCTTCAGCCGCCAGTGACGCCCTGACTCCCCAGGGTGCTACAGCCCAGCCCAATCGCTGTTCCACCCTGGGTATGACCCACCCTCGCCCGCCGCATCGACGACGACGGGCAATGGTCCTGCCCCGTAAGGGAATCCGATTCGGCCGGACCTCAGCGGCGCTGTGACAGCTCCTTCGGCACCTGGGCCTGCACATCGGCCGCGGCCTTCGCGACGAACTCTTCGATCGCGGCGTGCGCCTTCTTCATCAGAATCGCGTGATCCTCGGGACTCGCCGGTGCCACGCCGGAGCGCTGAATCGAGCGGATGGCCTCGATCACCTCGTCGGCCAGGGTGTGAATCCTCGGCTCGCCGGTGAGCAGCTTGACCCGGACCAACTCCGACCGCAGCTCAGCCTTCTTCGCGTAGGCCTCCAGACGCGCGGGCCCCTCGTTATCGGGGTGCTGCCGGAGCCGATGCCAGCGCTCGATCTGGTGATGTCGGTATTCGATGGCCGCGGCGGCGAACGCGTTGTATGCGCTCAACCGGTCCTGCCGGAGCCGGTCGGCGAAGTTCTGTCGGGTCGTCCGGTCGGCGGTCATGCGCTGAAATACATGGGTGACAATGGATCCCAGAAGTGTTCCGGCGACGGCGATCAGTGCGGTAACCACCGCATCAACCTAGCCGCTGCGACCGAATATGGTGCGGCGCCGGTTGTTTCGGGTCCGTACTCGCCTGGCCGTCAGACCAGATCGATCGAGTCGAGGAACCGTGTCGCGAGGGCGGTGTCGCCTTCGATGGTGATGTCGCAGTCCTTCCACGCGCGGCGCGTGGTGCTCCAGGCCGGGAAGTCCGTTGCGGCGGTGTGGATATGGGCGGCCGGGGCCGCGGCGGTGGTGGGGACGACGCGGAGCTTGGGGCCTGGTTCGATCGTCCAGGTGGCGGCTCCGGGGCCGGTGAAGGTCAGGGCTATGGGCGCGGTGAGCCAGGACAGTTGGTCTCGGTGGGAGTGTTCGAGCAGGGTCATCAGCCACGTGACGATGGCTCGCATGCGGGTGTCGTCGGTGGGCGGGGTGGGGCGGTCCAGCGCGGGGGCCAGGTCGTGGCGCAGGTGCGTGTGCCAGTCGAAGATGTACAGGGCCGGGAAAATGTGCAAGGGGTACCAGCCGAGTTCGCCTATGCGCAGCGGTATTCGGGAGACGCCGGGTGCGGTGAACAATCTCAGGCCGGTGATACCGCGGGCGCTCCAGGTTTCGAAGTCGCGCAGGGTCTGCTGCGGTGTGCGGGTGCGGCTTTCGGCCACCACGCGATCATTGGTGCGCTCGACGGCACGAGAGAAGACCAGTTGCAGCGCCGCGGGGGTGATGGCCGCGCGGATCACGCCCGTCATATGGGTGACCACGTCCTGCACGGTCCAGCCCGCGGCCGCGCTGGGGCGCGCCCACTCCGCGTCGGTCAGGGTGCCCAGGAAGTCGAGCACGGCCGCGCGCTCGGTGCGGATCGCCGCCAGGGATTCGGTACGCGTCGCGGTCATGGTGTCAGCCTAGTGCGGGCGTCGTGCCGGAAAAGCGACTATCGGCGGGGCTCGAGTGCAGCGGCGGCCGGACCTCCGGCTACGGTCGAATCGTTCGTTCGAGCAACTGTGGAGGTAGTGGCATGGCTGGAATTCCCGCGGTACCGACTTCGCTGCTGGCGGTCGGCGGTCTCACCGGCGGTTTCGCACTCGCGCAGGCCACCAAGCAGCGGCAGTTGGGCGGAGCGGTGTTCGCGGCCGGCACCGCGGCGGCGTTTCCGCGCTGGCGGCGGGCGGTCGGCACCCCCGGCGCCGCGGCGCTGACCGGGCTGTCCATCGGCGCGATGGGCGCGTCGCACCCGCTCGCCAAGAAGATCGGCGCCTGGCCGTCGGTGGCCGTCGTCTCCGGCGTCGTTGCCCTGGTTTCCTGGGCGGCGGTGGATCGCCGCGGCTGATCGGCTGCGCGACAGGGGGTTTCGCGGGCGGCCTCGCCGCGGCACGGGTCAGCCCGTCGCCCGGTCCGATTCGGGCTCGCCCGCGAGCACCCGCGCCACCTCGTACGGCCGCGCCAGCGCGGTGGGGGAGAGCCGGCCGCGCAGGGTCACCGATTCCCCGACGCTCCAGTGCGCTGCCTCGGCGGAATCCGCTGCGGCGACGGTGTTTCCGGAGGTCAGAATGAGGCTGACCTCCTGCTTGGCGAGTTCGCACAGCCGGGCGGCCTGGTTCACCGCGTCGCCGATGACGGTGAACTCGTAGCGTTGATTCGAGCCCACGTTGCCCGCTACCACCCGGCCGGCCGCCACCCCGATGCTCGCGGTGAAATCCGAGGACTGGCAGATCAATTGGTCCTGGATCGCCCGGGCGCACGCCAGTGCGGCGCCGGCGGCGGAGTCGAGTTCGGCGGGGGTGCCGAACACCGCCAGCGCGGCGTCGCCCTCGAATTTGTTGAGCAGCCCGCCGTGTCGCTCGACCTCGTCGACCACGATGCCGAAGAACCGGTTGAGGATCTGCACCAGGTCGTTCGCGGGCAGCGTCGCGGCCATGGTGGTGGACCCGATGATGTCGATGAACAGCGCCGCCGCCTCGCATTCGGTGCCGCCGAGGGCCGAATCGCTGGCGATGGCCGCCACCGCGACCTCGTGCCCGACGTGTTTGCCGAACAGTTCGCGAATCTGCTCGCGCTCGCGCAGACCCTGCACCATGTGGTTGAAACCCGTTTGCAGTTCCCCCAATTCGGTGCCGTCGTAGACCGTGACCACGACGTCGAGATCGCCATCCTCGACCTGTCGTAGCGCGCGGCGCACACCGCGAATGGGCGCGACCGTCGCCGCGAGCGTCTGCATCATCATGAGCAGGCCGTACACCAGGGTCACGCCGCCGAGCGTGAGCACGCACACCGCCAACCGCGCCTTGCTCACCTCCGGGACGAGAAGTGCCTGGATCGCCACGACCATCGAGAGCGCCACCGGCACCCCCGTGCCCAGCAGCCACACGAGCACCGACCGCCCGAATACGCCCATCCCGCGCCGCCGCCGCGTGTGCCCGGCATCCAGCACACGCGCGGTTACCGCACGTAACGCGAACTGCGACGCCAGGTAGCTGTTCGCGCACACACCGACGGCGGTGGCCCCGATGCCGAGCACGACCTTCGGTATCAGCCCCGGATCCACGCGCCCGTACAGTACGGTCAGCACGGCGATCGCGCCCAGCCACAGCACGCCCTGCACGATCGCCAGGTTCCGCGGCACCCGCACCGCCGACGCCTGCTCGGCTTCGGTGGGAATCCGGTCGGGGTCGATGGTCCAGCTCAACGTGCCCAGCGCCCACCGGGTACCCCACAGCACCCCGGCGATCAGCGCGGCGATCGCGTAGAGCGGCAGCGCGACGGCGTTGACGTACCAGAGTTCGTCGGTGAACAGCGGCGGCCCGGGCAGCACGAACCCCACGAGCAGCACCACCAGCGCGATGCCGAAGAGATTGGACGTGACGACGGCCGCGGTCAGCAGCAGCTGGATGCGAACACGCCGAACCCCGGAGTTCTCCTCCGCCGACCCCAGCAACCGGCTACCCCACGGCGCGTGGCCTCGTACAACAGTGCCCGACCCGCTGTCGCCCATGGCGTTGCAGCGTACGCGCAGCAACCTCTTCCGTGAACCTCGGGCCCTTGCTGATAGTCAAAAACTATTGACCCATGTGGGAGCGGTAAACGCGGTGCCCGCGTGGCCGCCGAGCCCCCCACGACCTGGCCTCTCGGCGCGCGAGTGATCGCCGCCGCACGACCCGCTCGAAGAGAGCTGCGCCGCTACCGGATAGTTCGCCGACCACGAAGCCCGACCCGTGCACTCGTACACCAGCCTGCTGGTCCAACAGCGCCTCGAGCACGACGCGCGCACGGGCGGTGCGGCCACCAACGGCAGCAGGTACCCGCGACACCGAACCGGTGAGCGGGATCGAACCGCCCACACCGAGTTCGCGACCTCGGTGTTCGAAGCCTTACCCATGGCCTCGCGCGTGGCGGGATAGGCGGGACGCGTTGCGCCCGCGGCGAATCCGGCGCCGACGTCACTGCCCCGGCGCGTCGGCCCGCCCCAGCACCGCGTTCCGGCAGTCGACGCGCAGCCGCCGCCGACGCGCCGATCGCCGAGGCAAGCGGTCATGAATTCGTCCCGCTCGCAACCCGTCCCGGTGAACGACCCTGGCGACGGTGCCGCACTTTGTCGAGTCGATGCATGAGCGTGCGGGACCGCGGATGTCGTCCCTGGCAGCCCGAATGGTCGTCCATAGACCAGCCGCTCGTCTCGTCGAGTTCGGCGATGATCTCGGCCCGGAGGAGCGCCCCGGCAGGCATATGCCTTCTCGAGACGCGCGCGCGCCGGGCGGGCGGTGCCGCTCGCTCGGCAGAGAGCCGCCCAGCGGTGGGTCGAGACCAGAGGCCCGCTGCGTCGAGGCGTTGGACTGTGGTCCGTCCCCAGCGCATCGCTCATATGGTCCGCTCGTCAGGCGTTTGTGACGACGTTCGGACCGCCCGGTGAGGCGGTCGCGCCGGTGTCGGGTGGTGTTTGGTTGACTGGGGGCGTGAGTGGGCCATTCGTCAAGATTTGCGGGTTGAAGACCGGTGCGGACGTCACGGCGGCGGTCGAGGCCGGGGCCGACGCGGTGGGGTTCGTTTTCGCGGCGGGGAGTCCGCGCACCGTCGATGCCGTGACCGTGCGGCGGTTGATCGCGGACGTGCCGGAGGGGGTGCTCACCGTGGGTGTTTTTCGGGGGCAGTCGGTGGACGAGGTCGCCGAGTTCGCCGCCGCGAGCGGGGTGCGGGCCGTGCAGTTGCACGGCGAGGAGGGGCCCGAGGACTTCGCTGCCCTGCGTGCGGCGGGGCGAACCCTGGTGCGCGCCACGGCGAATCGGGTCGAGAGCTGCGGGGAGTACGGCGAGGACCTGCTGCTGCTGGACGCGCCCGACCCGGGGTCGGGCAAGCCGTGGAACTGGGGCGCACCCGAATTCGTCGCGCCGAGCGGCCGGTGGCTGCTCGCGGGCGGTCTCACCCCCGCCACCGTGGCTGCCGCACTCCGGGCCACCGGCGCGTGGGGTGTGGACGTCTCCAGCGGCGTCGAGATCGAGCGCGGCGTCAAGTCCCCGGAGTTGATCCGCGCGTTCGTGGTCGCCGCACGCGGCTAGGGCTGAATGGGAACGGCGTGGTGAAAGCCCCATGCTCGCCGCTCACCAGGAGAAGCCACACCGAGATGCGTTGGGGTAGTTGCGTTGCGGGCACCGGAGCCACGGGCTCGTCAGCGAACTACCGCCCCGGCAGGCGCGCCACCACCGTGCGGAGCATGGCTTCGGCTATCGGGCAGTTCGATTCGCGCGTTCCTTCGGTCCAGCGCACGGTCACCGCCACCGTGTCGGTGCCGCTGTTCGGGACCAGGTACTCGCGGGTGCAGGTGTCGGCCGCGGCGGGGGTGTCCAGGAACATCCGGACGCCTTCCACCACGGCGGTGTCCGGGCCACCGGTGTAGCGGCCGGACTGGCTTGCGCGCACGGTCAATTCGAGGCCGCCGTCCCACACGCAGCTGTGCGCGTCCGCGACCGAGGGCTGGGCGGGGGTGGGCCCGATGGCCTTGGTGACCACCTCGCGGGTCAGCAGGTCGCAGGGTGCGAGCACCGCGAGCGCGGTGTCCGGGCGGTTCGCGCCCGGCGCGGTCGCGAACGTCCGGACCAGGTTCGCCGCCACGTATTCCAGTCCGCGGCAATCCTTCACACCGGTGGGTAGTCGCAACTCGACCGTGACACCGGCCGCGTCCTCCGGCGCGGGCGCGGCGATCGCGCGGGCGCAGCGCTCACCCGCGCCGTGCCGCAGGCGAATTCCGTCGAGCACCGTCTCCTCGGGCGTGAATCCGGCCAGCTGCGTGCCGAGTTGGAGCTCCAGTTCGTAGCCGGCGGCCGCGGCCCGGCAGCCCCAGCCCGCGGTGACGGCGGTCTTCCAGGCCGCGGCCGGTTGGGGGGTGGGGGCCACCGGCACCGAACCGCCCAGGGCGTCGCCCAGCCAGCGGCACGCGTCGATCCGGCGCGACTCGTCCAGCGAGAGACCGCTCACCGCAACGGGCTCCGGTGCGGGGTCGGTGGAGTCCCCGCCGTCCCGCACGGCCAGCACCAGCGTCACGATGGTCACCACAACCAGCGTGAGACCTACGACCGCCTGTATCTGCCCGGTCGTGTCGGTGGTCCGGGCCCGGATCGCGCGCACCGAGCGCTCGCCGAACTCGGTGGTGGCCCCGGCGGCCGCGGCCAGCGCCGATCGCCACGCTCGCGGCTCCCCGGAGGTCGCGGTGGTGGCCTGCGTTCCGGCCAGCTCCGCCGCCTCGCGTTCCTGCGCGTCGATGGCGTTGAGCACCGACACCGGCCAGGCCGCGGCGGTCGTGGCCGGTCCGAGGTAGTCCAGGATCTGTTCGGGCGTGGGCCGGCCCGCGGGGTCCTCGCGCAGGCACGCCGCGATCACCGTCCGCAGCGGCTCGGGCACGTCTCGCAGGTCGGGTCGCACGCCCCGCGCCGGTGTGCGGGCGAACGGGTCCCGGCCCGAGGCCGCCGCTGCCAGCACCGCCCCGAGCGCGAACACGTCCGAGGCGACTGTGTGGTCGGCCCCGCCGTTCAGTTCCGGTGCGGGACAAACGGACTCGACCGCCCCGCCGGTAGCCGGGACGGCCTCGGCCAGCCGCACACCCTGCCGGGTGAGCGCGACGGTATCGGGCCGTACCCGCCCGTGCACCAGCCCCGCGGCGTGTACGTCACGCAATGCCGCGGCCAAGCCGGTGGCCAGCGCCAGCACGGCGGGTTCCGGGAGCGAACGGTGCCGGTCCAGCACCCCGTCGAGCCGCGCGGAGGCCACGAACAGCGTGGAGCGCCAGGGGTATTCGTCATCCGCGTCGACGTCGACCACGGCGGTGTTCCCCGCCCCGGCGACCCGCATGGCCGCGAGCGCGTCCCGGCGCCAGCGCAACCGGAAGCCGGGCTCGTTCAGCTGCGGGCCGCCGGCCTGGCGCACCACGTGGACGCCCCCGTCCGGCCCCACACCCAGCACGCAGCGGAATCCGGGCCCGGATTCCAGCACGCCCAGCAGCCGATACGGCCCGATGCGCAGGGGCTCCCCGGCCGGAATCGATTCGATGGTCATAACCTCGGCAGTTTCTTCAGAATCGGAATGGCGACGGCGTCCGCGATATCGCACGCGTCGCGGTCGGACGGTCGGCGGGCCGTGTAGTCGATGGCGGCGATCTCGGCGTTCTTGCCCGCGGAGGGCTGGATCATGACCACGTAGGAGCAGCGCCCGGGCGCACGCTCGACGGTCCACGCCTTGCGGCTGTCGACCGATCGGAAACCGAGGGTGCGCGCACCGGACCAGGCGGGCCGCAGTCGATCGTCGAAGGTGATCGCGAAGTCTCCGTCCCGGCCCGAGAGCCGGCAGCCGTGCGGTCCCGACACCAGGGGCGCCGCGGGATCTCCGATCCCCGCCGGTATCGGCCCGTCCTCGAACAGCGCGCACGGGTCGAGCCCGAGCAGGGAGGGACCGCTGAGCGCGCGCACCGGCGGATTCACCGCGAGCCGCCCGATCACCGCCCGCAATGCGGATTCGGCTGCCGGGCAGGCGTCGCCGGTGGCGACCTCGGCGCGCATGCCCACGGCCAGCGGCAGGCCGCTCTGGGTCACGACGTACCGATCGCAGCGCGCGGCGGGCGCGGGCGGTCCCAGCAGCGGCATCCACGCCACGGTCTTGCCCGTCGTGGGTTGTTCGGCTCGGATCCTGGCCGCCGGTGTCGCGAGCCCGAGCGTGTACGTGGTCTTGCGCTTGTCGGCGTCGGTGAGCGCGGTGCTGCACGACATGACGCCGTCGGGCTGCAATTCCGCGACGTACGAACCGAATTGGTGCATGACACCCGGTTCGAGCAGCGCGCAGACATCGAGGGTGCGCGCTTCCAGGTCGGTCAGCGCCACGGGCGGATCCCCCATCGCGATGGCGTGTCCCGGCACCGTGACGTCGGCGAGCAGGCTCGCGGTCAGCACCACCGCACCCAGCGCGGCGGCGGCGATGAGCGCCCGTGCCCGCCGACTCGTGCCGCGCCACAGCGGTTTCGAGTCCTCCGGCGCGGGCTGCTCCGCCCAGCGCACCGCCTCGGCCCGGAATTCCTCGATCGTGCGCCGAATCGGCCCGGGCCACACCGGGTCACCCGGCACCGATTCCGCCGCGTCCAGCAGTTGGGCCGGGGTGGGCCTGCGCGCGGGATCGGCGGTCAGGCAGGCGTCGATCAGACCCCGGATCTCCACCGGCACACCGCCGAGTTCGGCGCGCCCGTGCAGGGGACCGGCGGTGCCGAACGGAATGACCCCGGTCGCCGCCGTCACCAGCACCGCGCCCAGGGCGAACACGTCCGAGGCCTGGGTGAGCGTGAGCCCGGCCGCCTGCTCCGGCGACATGTACGCGGGCGAACCGATCCGCGCGCCCGCGATCGTCAGCGGCGCATCGCTTTCCAGCGCCAGCGCGATGCCGAAGTCGATGACCCGCGGTCCCTCGGCGGTGAGCAACACGTTGCCGGGCTTGAGATCGCGGTGCACCAGTCCGGCGCGATGGATCTCCACCAGCGCCGAGGCCAGTCCGATGGCCAGCAGCTTCAAGCCGGACAGCGACAGCCTGCCGTGCCGGTCGAGCACCTCCTGCAGGGTCGGCCCGGGGATGAATTCGGTGGCCAGCCAAGGGCGTTCGGACTCGATGTCGTAATCGACGATGCCCGCGGTGTACGCCCCGGTCACCCGCTCGGAGGCCTCGATCTCGCGCCGGAACCGGGCCTGGAAGGTGTCGTCATCGGCGAGTTCGCCGTGAATGAGCTTGATGGCCACCGGGCGGCCGTCCGGGCTCCGCCCGAGCAGCACCTCGCCCATGGCGCCGTGCCCGATCATCGCGTGTACCCGGTAGCGGCCCAGCTGTTTCGGGATGTTCCGCCCGCGCGCCTTCATCGGTCCTGCTCGAACAGCATGGACTGGGCAGCGGCCAGTCGGCGGACATCGGTGTCCTGATTGCTGTTGACCCGCACCACGAATTCCGCGTGCCGGAGCAGGCACGTGTATCGCCGGGCCTCGATCACCAGCGGATCGGGTTGGGTCGCGCGGTAGCAGGCCACCCCGGATACTCCGGGACCGGCGTCGATGGTTTCGTAGCCCTGCGCGGTGAGCCGGTCGGCGATCGAGCGCACAAGGCCCTCGGCGGTCTCCGGGTTCCGGGTGCGGTACAGCTGATTGTTGTGCGACAGCGCGATTGCGGTGACTCCCTGCTCCCGGAACTCGGCCAGCCGGGTCGCCGGGCGATCGAGTAGCAGTGCGTGCGCGCGCGGGCCGTACACCGCGAAATCCAGTTTGTTCGGGGTGTCCGCGCCGGTGCGCACCAGCCGGGGGAGCAGTCGATCGCCGTCGAGCTTCAACTTCGGCACGTCCGCGGCCGGGGTGGGGACGAAATCGGTCAGTGCGCTCACCTGCGCGCGCACGGCGCGGGACAGCATATCGGCGAGCTGGTCGCCGCTGGCGCCGCCGAACTTCGCCGAGATGCCGATGGCGAGCGATTTCCACGCCAGCCAACTGCCCGCGGTTGCGGTTGACGGTCGCCAATAGCCCTGCACGCCAGGCTGTCCCGCGATGCCCAGCGGCAAGGTATCGACGGCGTCGGCTGCGGCCGCCGCGCCCGCCGCGGCCGCCGCGAGGTCGGCGCCGGGCAGTGCCATCCCTACTTCTTCGTGCTCTACCGCGACTAGCTCGGAAAGCTTTACGCCCCGGGTGATTCCGCCCCGGGGTGCCGCAGCGCG
>NZ_JBEXUS010000167.1:0-12254 GCF_040614455.1 Nocardia sp. NPDC005978 | reverse complement strand
GTGCATTTCCAATATTAGGCCCAAAAAACGACCCCCGGCCCCCCCGGGGCCCGGCCGCGGCGACCGCCGCGGCCGGGCCGCTTTTGTTACCTCCGGGTAAGGCTTCTCACCGCGGCGGAAATTCGGCCGTCAGGTCGGCGGATCGGTAATTCGATCTTCGAAACAGGTACTCACCTGCGGTGATAGCCGAAACTCCGCGACCCGAACACGCTGCGGTGAGCCTAAATTCACGCCGCTGAAACATAGGCAATCGGACTGTCACCGAGAGTCATTCCGGCGCAACACTTCCCGTTTACCGTTCGCACCACGAATACAGCCGTTGTATACGCGGCGGTATTCGCACAGAAGGTTGGCGGCGCACGCGGCGTCGCCGGGCAGGTTCGGTCAGGGCCGAACACCGTGAAGTGAGAAGGGTCCGCCCCATGCAAGATTCCATCCGCCGAGATCGCTCGCGGCGCCTGATCAAGGCGATCACCATCCCGACGGCGCTGGCGCTTTCCGCGGTGCTGATCACCGGCTGTGGGTCGCGCGACAGCGACACCGCGTCCGGGTCGAACGCCAAGTCGTGCGTGGACACTTCCAAGGACACCATCAAGATCGGGTCGCTGCACTCGCTCACCGGCACCATGGCCATCAGCGAGGTGACCGTCGCCAACTCCACCAAGCTGGCTGTCGAGCAGATCAACGCCGCCGGCGGCGTGCTCGGCAAGAAGATCGAGCTGGTGCTCGAGGACGGCGCTTCGGACCCGAAGACGTTCGCGGAGAAGGCCGAGAAGCTCATCTCCTCCGACTGCGTCGCCGCGGTGTTCGGTGGCTGGACCTCCTCGAGCCGCAAGGCCATGAAGCCCAAGTTCGAGAACCTGAACAACCTGCTCTACTACCCCGTCCAGTACGAGGGCCTGGAAGACAGCAAGAACATCTTCTACACCGGCGCCACCACCAACCAGCAGATCGTCCCGGCCCTGGACTACCTGAAGCAGAAGGGCGTCACCTCCCTCTACCTGGTCGGCTCCGACTACGTCTTCCCGCAGACCGCCAACCGCGAGATCAAGGCCTACGCCAAGGCCAACGGCATCGAGATCAAGGGCGAGGACTACGCCCCGCTCGGCTCGACCGACTTCTCCACCATCGTCAACAAGGTCCGCAGCGCCAAGGCCGGAGCGGTGTTCAACACCCTGAACGGCGACTCCAACGTGGCGTTCTTCCGCGAGTACTCCAACGCCGGCCTCAAGGCCGCCGAGATGCCGGTCGTGTCGGTATCCATCGCCGAGGAAGAGGTCGCGGGCATCGGCGCGCAGAACATCGTCGGCCAGCTGACCGCCTGGAACTACTACCAGACCGTCGACAGCCCGGCGAACAAGAAGTTCGTCGCCGACTACAAGGCCGCCTACGGCGCCGACAAGCCCACCTCGGATCCGATGGAAGCCGCGTACGCCTCGGTCTACCTGTGGAAGAACACCGTGGAGAAGGCCAAGTCCTTCGCTGTGGCCGACATTCAGGCCGCCGCCGACGGCGTGAGCTTCGACGCCCCCGAGGGCACCGTCACCATCGACGGCTCCAACCACCACATCACCAAGACCGCGCGCATCGGTGAAATCCGTGCCGACGGCCTCATCTACACCGTCTGGGACTCGGGCAAGGCCATCGTGCCGGACCCGTACCTGAAGTCCTACGACTGGGCCAAGGGCCTGAAGTAGTCACGATGCGCCGGTAAGCGCTTCGGTACCGCCTATGAGGGGCGGCCGGTGCGGGACTCACCTCCCGCACCGCCCGTTACGGCGGTACCGGAGCGCCGACGGCGTTCGCGGCACCCGATCCCCCACCCCGAGCGCGCGAGAACACAGAGGTATTCACAATGGAAGTCGCTGTCGGACAGCTGTTCACGGGCCTGAGCCTCGGCTCTATCCTGCTGCTCGCCGCGCTCGGCCTGTCATTGACATTCGGCCAAATGGGCGTGATCAACATGGCGCACGGCGAGTTCATCATGGCCGGTTGCTACACCACATTCGTTGTGCAGCAGGTCATATCGTCGACCGGCGTCGCCCTGATCGTGTCCCTGTTCGCCGGCTTCCTGGTCGGCGGCCTGCTGGGCGCGGCCCTGGAAATGGGCCTGATCCGCTGGATGTACGACCGCCCGCTGGACACCCTGCTGGTCACCTTCGGCGTCGGCCTGGTGCTGCAGCAGATCGCCCGCGACATCTTCGGCGCCCCCGCCAAGAACGTCGTGGCCCCGGACTGGCTGACCGGCGGCATCGAGATCGCCGGCACCGTGGTCCCCAAGACCCGCATCTTCATCATGATCCTGGCGGTGAGCGCGGTCATCGCGCTGGCCACCGCCCTCAAGACCACCTCGCTGGGCCGCCGCATCCGGGCCGTCGTGCAGAACCGCAGCCTCGCCGAAACATCCGGCATCTCTTCGCGTTTCACCGACATCAGCACCTTCTTCATCGGCTCCGGCCTGGCCGCGGTCGCGGGCGTCGCGCTCACCCTGATCGGTTCCACCAGCCCCACCATCGGGCAGTCCTATCTGGTCGACGCCTTCCTGGTGGTGGTCATCGGCGGCCTCGGGCAGATCAAGGGCACCGTCATCGCGGCCTTCGGCATGGGCCTGCTCAATTCCTTCGTCGAATACTCGACCACCGCATCGGTCGCCAAGGTGATCGTCTTCGTGGTGATCGTGATCTTCCTGCAGGTACGCCCGCAGGGCCTGTTCACCGTCCGCACGAGGAGCCTGGCATGAGTGTCTTGCAGCGCCTGGGCGCACTGTCTCCGTTCAAGGCCGCGGGCGGCTTCGCCCTGGCCGCCATCATTCTCTTCGGCATCGCCCCCGCGGTGCTGAGCGACTTCCGGCTCAGCCTGCTCGCGAAGTTCCTGTGCTTCGCCATCGTCGCGGTCGGCATCGGCCTGGCCTGGGGCCGCGGCGGCATGCTCACCCTCGGGCAGGGCGTGTTCTTCGGCATCGGCGCGTACATCATGGCGATGTACATGCAGATGGCCGACGCCGCCAGCGCCGGTGAGGACGTCCCGGAGTTCATGGTGATCTCCGGCATCTCCGAATTACCTTCGTACTGGCAGCCTTTCGCCTCCGCGCCGGTGGCCATCCTCGGCATCCTGGTGCTGCCCGCCGCGGTGGCCGCGGTGCTGGGCTACGGGGTGTTCAAACGCCGGGTCAAGGGCGCGTACTTCGCGATCCTGAGCCAGGCGCTGGCCGCCGCGCTCGCGATCCTGCTCACCGGTCAGCAGACCATCGGCGGCTTCACCGGCCTGAGCGACTTCCGCACGTTCTTCGGTTTCCGCCTGGACGATCCGGTCAACCGCCGCATGCTGTTCTTCATCGCCGCGGGCGCGCTGCTGGTGGTGGTCGCCATCGCGCGCCAGCTCATGAACAGCCGCTACGGCGAACTGCTGGTCGCGGTGCGCGATCAGGAGGAGCGCGTGCGCTTCCTGGGCTACGACCCGGCCAATATCAAGATCGTCGCCTACGTGGTGGCCGCGTTCTTCGCCGGTATCGCGGGCGCGCTGTTCACCCCGATCGTCGGCATCATCTCCCCCGCCGACATCGGCGTGGTCCCGTCCATCGCGTTCCTGATCGGCGTCGCCATCGGCGGCCGCACCACCCTGCTCGGCCCGGTGCTGGGCGCGATCGGCGTGGCCTGGGCGCAGACCGCGCTGTCCGAGGAGTTCCCCTCGGGCTGGACCTACCTGCAGGGCCTGCTGTTCATCGTGGTCGTCGGCTTCCTGCCCGCCGGTCTGGCCGGATTCGGGCCGCTGGCAAAGCATCTGGCGGGTCGCGTACGACCGTTCAAGGGCGGCGCCACCGCGGGTGAATCGATCACCGCCTCGGTGCTGTCCACGGGCGCACCGGTGGAATCGGCCGACGGCAAGACCGGCACGGCCGCCGACACCGATGCCGCCGCATCCGAAACCCCCGCGGACGAGGAGAAGGTGAAGGCATGACCACCGCCGTGCACGAACCCAAATTCGGCGGCAACGCCGGCATGGACAGCGAATACCTCGAAATTCGCGGCCTGTCCGTGAGTTTCGACGGCTTCAAGGCCGTGCAGGACGTGGACCTCACCGTGCTGCAGGGTGATCTGCGCTTCCTGATCGGCCCCAATGGCGCGGGCAAGACCACCCTCATCGACGCCATCACCGGCCTGGCCGCGGCCACCGGTTCCGCGCAGAAGTCCGGGCACGAGCTCATCGGCCGCAAGGTGCATCAGATCGCCCGCCTGGGCGTCGGCCGCACCTTCCAGACCGCGAGCGTGTTCGAGCAGCTCACCGTGCTGCAGAACCTCGACATCGCGGCCGGGTCCGGGCGTTCGGCGCTCACGCTGCTGCGCAAGCGCAAGAGCGTGCTGCCCGCGATCGAGGAGGCCCTGGAGATCACCGGCCTGACCGCGTTGCGCGACAAGCCCGCCGGGGTGCTCGCGCACGGGCAGAAGCAGTGGCTGGAGATCGGCATGCTGCTGGTGCAGAACTGCTCGGTCCTGCTGCTCGACGAACCCGTCGCGGGCATGAGCGCCGAGGAGCGCGAGGAGACCGGAAACCTGCTGCGCCGCATCGGCGGTGACCGCATCGTCATCGTGGTCGAGCACGACATGGACTTCATGCGCGCCTTCGCCACCTCGGTGACCGTCCTCGCGGGCGGGAAGGTCCTGAGCGAGGGCACCGTCGAGCAGGTGCAGGCCGATCCGAAGGTGCAGGAGGTCTACCTCGGCACCGCCGCGGCCGGGCATCTGCCCGCCGCCGACAGCTCCGACGCCGAGGAGGCAGCGCATGCTGGAGATCACTGACATTCACACCGCCTACGG
Source organism: Nocardia sp. NPDC005978 (assembly GCF_040614455.1). NCBI lineage: Bacteria > Bacillati > Actinomycetota > Actinomycetes > Mycobacteriales > Nocardiaceae > Nocardia > Nocardia sp. NPDC005978. Next base: position 7,440 of record NZ_JBEXUS010000167.1, on the reverse strand, counting down.
GCGCACCGAGGTGATTCACGGTGTGACGCTGACGGTTCCGGACGACGGTGTGGTGGCGATCATGGGCCACAACGGCGCGGGCAAGACCTCGCTGCTGCGCGCGGCGGTCGGCCTGCTGCCCGCCAAGGCCGGCAAGATCCGCTTCGACGGCAAGGACATCACCAAGCTGTCCCCGTCGCGGCGGGTCAAGCAGGGCATCGCGTACGTGCCGCAGGGTCAGCAGTCCTTCGGGCAGCTGACCACGATGGAGAACCTGCAGGTGGTGGCCGACGGGCGCAAGCGCGGTAAGGAGCTCATCGCCGAATCGCTGGACCTGTTCCCGGCGCTGCGGGAACTGCTGTCCCGCAAGGCCGGACTGCTCTCGGGCGGTCAGCGTCAGCAGCTGGCGATCGCCCGCGCGCTCATCACCGAACCGAAGCTGCTGATCCTGGACGAGCCGACCGAGGGCATTCAGCCCTCGGTGGTGGCCGAGATCGAGCGCACCATCATCGATCTCACCAATCGCGGCGGGCTGAGCGTCCTGCTGGTGGAACAGCACATCGGCTTCGCGCTGCAGGCCGCGCAGCAGTACTACGTGCTGCAATCGGGACGCATCACCTCCCAGGGAGCGGGCGGCGCGGGCGCGGAATCCGACGTCCGCCTGGCCATGGCGATCTGACCGGGCGAACCGACATGGCGCGCAGGGGGCGTATTCCATTGTCCGAGCGGGTCTACCTGGACCTGCGACGGGATCTGGCCGGCGGGGTGCTGGTCCCGAACGAACGGCTCGGCGAGGAAAGGCTCGCCGAGACCTACGGGGTGTCCCGCACCCCGGTGCGCGAGGCGCTGGCGCGGCTGTACGCGGACGGCCTGCTGGAACGGCACGCGGACGGGCTGTACCCGTACCGCCCGCGCGTGGAAGAACTCGGTGACCTGTACGAGCTGCGAATCGTGCTGGAGGTCAGGGGGATTCAACGCCTGCACAGCGGTGCCGCGGATACCGCGGCGGTCAAGGCCGAGCTGGAGACCTGGCAGCGCCTGCGCGAGAACCCGCCCGAGCCCGGGGCCGAGCTCATCGCGGCCGACGAGCGCTTCCACACCGCCCTGCTGGCCGCGGCGGGCAACAGCGCGCTCGCCGACATGCTCGAGACGGTCCACGCCCGGGTCCGCCCGGTCCGGGCCATCGACATGCCGACCCCCGAACGCGTGGCGACCATGACCGAGGAGCACATAGCCATCGCCGAACACGTGCTGTCCGGCGACCTCGATCCGGCCCTGACCGCACTGCTGGCCCACCTCACCAGCTCGCGCGCCCACGTGCTGGACCGCGCCCGCCGCGCATTGGAACTCACCAAACTCGCACAGGCCGTGCGGGAATGAACCGAACGCCCGGACGGCGGCACGGGCTGATTCGTCCACGCTCGCGCGGGCGGCGCAACCGTGGAGTCCCGGGGATGGATCACCGCACCGCCGCGCGACCCGCGTGAACGAGGGGCGACCCGGCCGCGGCGGGTCGCACGCGTGCGCACGACGAGATTGTCCACAGTTCCGCACAGGCGCCTGTGGATCGCTGTGCACACCCCCGCCGGAGGCGCGTGCGCACCGCCGCCGACTGGCGGGCCGGGACCTGGTGGGCGGCTCGCGGCGACTGTTAGCGTGAGGCATGGTGTCGAAGCAGCCACGTATCGCGCCCGGCCGGCTCCGGGAACTCGGACCGATCAATTGGACTGTCTGGCAGGTGCTCTCCCGCGCGGCGGGCACCGAGGACGCGCATCTGTTCAGCACCCTGGGCCGCACCGGCGGGCTGTTCCGCGGCTGGCTGCACTACTCCGGCAAGCTCATGCCCGGCGGGCGGCTGCGCCGCTACGAGTCGGAGATGGTGATCCTGCGCGTGGCGCACCTGCGCGACTGCGAGTACGAGACCGAACACCACATCCGCCTCGGCAAGCGCGCCGGCATCACCCCGGAGATTCTGGACCGCATCCGCGTCGGCCCCGGCGCGCCGGGCTGGACCGCCCAGGAGCAGGCCCTGCTCAACGCGGTGGACCAGCTCGTGGCCACCCGCGACCTGACGGACGAGGCCTGGCAGCTGCTCGCCGAGCACTACGACGAGCGCCGCCTGATCGAAATCGTCCTGCTGACAAACCAGTACGAGGGCCTGGCCAGCACGATCACCGCCCTGCGCATCCAGACCGACCACTGACCCGAGCGGTCAGTCCGGTCGGGCGTGGCGGCCCACCCCGGGCGGCGGATCGCCGCGGACCCGGGCGTGCAGGTGCATGTCGTGCCAGCCGTCCGCGTGCAGTCCCGCACTGCGATTCACGCCTTCGAGCGCGAAGCCGGCCTTGCCCGCGACCCGGCACGACTGGGCGTTGTGGACCGAGTGCTGTAACTCCAGGCGGTGGAAACCCGCCGTCTCGAAGGCCCATTCGGTCAGGGCGGTCACCGCGCGCGGGGCAATGCCCTGCCCGCGCGCCTCGGGCGCGACCCAGTACGCCACCCCGGCCGTGCCGTGCGCGGCCCGCATGATCTGCAACGACGCCCGGCCGGCGATCCGGCCCGTACTACTGTCCGCCACCGCCCAATTCGCGTAGACGCCCGCGCGCCAGGTGCTCGCCCAGGCCGCGACCCATTCGGCGGCCTCGTCCTCGGACTCGGCGGTGCGCACATGCCAGCGCTGGATCGCCGGGTCCTGGAAGGCCGCGTAGACCTCGGGCGCGTCCCGGCGCAGCCACGGCCGCAGCACCAGCTCGTCGCCGACCGGAATCACCGGTTGTGCGGCCTTGGTGAACAGGTCGGCGGCAACGACTGCCGGAATCGATTGCGGCATAGCTGAAATTCTGCTCCTCGGACTCGCGCACCGGGTGCTGTCGGCTCGAACCGCCGCGATGGGACGCCCGCACCCCGCGCGAACCGCCCGGCAAACACCCCCCACGACATTCGACTCCCCACACACCACCACGTTACCGCCGTGCCGGACCGCCCGCGCGAATGTGCCGCTACCGCACGACGACAGCCATCGTGGCCGCAGGCCGCAACCGCTCCGGCAGCATTGGCGGGCGCACCGCACCCGGGTGAATTCTCGGCCCGGGGTCGTCGGAGAAGCACGCGCGCACGGCCGCTTTCACCGCCTATCCGCCCCGGGCGAAGCCACCGGGTTCCGCGTACGGCGGGGTCCTCACCGCCGCGGGCGATCACCGATGAGCACCGCCAATCCGTCCAGCACCCGCGCCAGCCCGAATTCGTAGGCGAACTCCGCGCTGTACGCACCCTCGTGCGCCTGCCCGGCGGCCGACCCGACCCGCGCGGCCAGCGGAAAGCGCTCGGGCGTGAGGACCCGCTCGAGCAGCGGCGCGGCGCGCTCCCACCATTCGTGGTCGCTCACCCCGCTGTCGGCGGTCGCGCGCGCGGTGTCGATGGCGATGCGCGCGACCGAGTTCACGAATCCGAGCACGTGCGTCAGCGCCGCGTCCATGGTCACGTCATCGAGCCCGAGTCCCTCGAAGGCCCCGAGCTCGTGGTCGTATTTGGCGGTGACGCCGGGACCCAGCGGCGGCCGGGTGGTCGGCAGGTACGCCACCCACGGATGCGCGTCCAGCAGGGCCCGGTTCGCCGCCGCGATCACGGAAACCCGTTCCCGCCAAGGCTTTCCGGTGAGGTCGGCGCGCGGCATGACCCGATAGACCCGATCGAGCATGAGGTCGAGCAGTTCGGCCTTGCCCGGCACGTAGGTGTAGGTGGCCATGGGCGTGACCCCGAGCTTGGCCGCCACCGAACGCATCGTGAGCGCGTTCAGGCCCTCGGCATCGGCTATCTCGATCGCCCCCGCGACCAGTTCGTCGAGGCTGATCCGCTGCTTCGGCCCGCGCGCGCTGCCGCCGCCCGGTTCGCGCCAGAGCAGTTCGAGGGTGCGCACCGGGTCCCCGGCGCTGCTGCGCTCGCCCCCGGTGCGCTGCTTTCGCGCGCCCCGCCGCGCCGGGCCGGACCCGGCGCCGTCCGCGCTCGTGCCGTCCGCGCCCGTGCCCGTGCCCGTAGCGTCCGGGCCGCCGCTCGCCGCACTCGGCGTCCCCGGCCCATCCTCGATATGCCCGCCTCGACCTGCGTCGACACTCATCGCGCACCCACCTCCGCGTCGATCGTATCGATGTGACGCCCATCACCTGGCAACCACTCGGGAATTTACGTACAAAGTACAGCGTACTTAGTACAGCAATGTTCGGCAGCCCAGGAGGCCCCCATGAAGATCACCTCGTCCGCCATTTCCCTGAACGTCGCCGATCCCACCGCGTCGGCGAAGTTCCTCATCGACCACTTCGGCTTCACGCAGGAGATGGCCGCCGAGGGCTTCGTCTCCCTGACCCGGCCGGACGCCGGCGTCAACGTCATCTACCTGAAGACCGGCCTGTCGACCTTCAAGCCCGCGCGGATCGCGGGCGACGCGGGACAGGGCCTGCTGGTGGTCTTCGTCGTCGAGGACATCGACAGCGAGTACGAGCGCGTCCGCGCCGAGGGCGTCACCATCGAGACGCCCATCGAAACCGAGCCGTGGGGTGAGCGCTATTTCCAGATGACCGATCCCAACGGCGTTGTCATCCAACTGGTGCAGTGGGTCTGAGCAGCGACGATAACGAGCGCGGCGCGTCGTCCCGGATCGGGCGACGCGCCGCGCGGGTCCACCGCGCGCCCGGCGCGATGCAGTAGCGTCACAGCGAACCGAACTGAGCAGTCCATTCTCTATGGCCCCTCGGGACGCGTGTTTCCCGCCGGGCCGACCCGGAAGGACACGCCTTGGATACCGCCGTCAGTTCCAAGTCTCCCCGCTCGCATCGCCGGTCGATCCGCACCATCACCTTCATGACCCTGCTCGCCGCCGCCGTTCCGCTGGCCACCGCGCAGGGCACCGCCGCGCCGGATCCCGTCGCCGCGCCCGGTCTCATCGACCAGGGCGCCGAGCTGCTCCCGAAGGCGGCCTCCACGCTGCCGCGCATCGTCAATACCGCCTCGCTCGCCTCGACCATGGCGCTGAAGGGGCTGGCGCTCAGCATCGTTCCGCTGAACCAGTTCTGGGCCTTCGATCAGATCATCACCATGGAGAGCAGCTGGCAGATCTTCGCCGTCAATCCCAGCTCCGGGGCCTACGGCCTGCCCCAGGCGCTGCCCGCGGACAAGATGGCGACCGAGGGTCCCGACTGGCTCTTCAATCCCCTGACCCAGCTCCGGTGGGCCTACCGGTACATGAACTCCCGCTACGGCAGCCCGGCCGCGGCCTGGGAGTTCTGGCAGGCCAACCACTGGTACTGAATCAGATGCGCCGCAACGATTCTCGCCTCAGCTCAGCGCCGCGCGGAACACCTCGACCGCCGGGGTCGCCGGACGGCCCAGTAGTCGCCGCAGATCGCCGGTGTCGAGGTCGAGCACGCCTGCCGCGATTCCCGCGTCGGCGTCCGCGAGGACCTGGGCGTAGCCCTCGGGAAGTCCGCCCGCGACCAGGGCCGCCGCGTATTCGGACTGCGGAATGTTCTGGTACACAACCGTTTTGCCCGCCGCCTCGGAAATAGCGGCGGCCAGCTCGTCATACGTGAGGCGATCGCCGCCGAGTTCGTAGACCTGCCCGGCGTGGCCGTCGGTGCTGAGCACCTTGGCGGCGGCCTCGGCGTAGTCGGCCCGCGCCGCGCCCGCCACCCGGCCGGTCCCGGCCGCGCCGTGCAGCACGCCCGTCTCGACCGCGTGCGCGAGCCCGCCCAGGTAGTTCTCCCAGTACCAGTCGTTGCGCAGCAATACGTGCGGCACGGTGGCCTCGGCCAGCACGGCCTCGGTGCCCGCGTGCTCCTGCGCCAGGATGAGCGGATTGGCCGGCGCGCCCGGAATGCTGGTGTAGGCCAGCAGTTCCACGCCCGCGCGCTCGGCGGCCCGAATCACGTTGGTGTGCTGGGCTACTCGCGCACCGAATTCGTTGCCCGAGACCAGCAGGACACGGTCGACGCCGGCGAACGCGCTGTCCAGTGCGGCGGGATCGTCGTATCCGGCGACGCGCACCTGCACGCCCCGCTCACTCAGATCGGCGACCTTGGCCGGATCGCGCACGACGGCGATCGGAGTCGCGCCCTCCTTCAGCAGGGCTTCGACGACCAGGCGGCCCAGCTGGCCACTCGCTCCGGTGACGGCGACAACGGTCATGACTTCCTCCAGATGACGGGAATGAACTGCCTTATCAGGTTGTACTAACTAATAGTAAGCACATGCTATTCCACCATCGCAACCCGAACGGTTAGGTAATCTCGATCCCATGAACGACCCGGCCGACCCCTCCTTCGACCCCACGCTGGAAGCCGACGTCTTCGCACGCCACTGCGCTTCCCGCCCGGTCCTGCAGGATGTCGCCAGCCGGTGGGGCGTACTGGCCATGGCCGCGCTGCGCGAGGGTCCCTACCGCTTCAGCGCCCTGCGCCGGAGGGTGGACGGCATCAGCGAGCGCATGCTCTCGCAGACCCTGCAGAACCTCGAACGCGACGGCATGATCCACCGCGAGGTCCAGCAGTCCATCCCGCCGGTGGTCGAATACACCCTGACCCCGCTGGGCGCGCGGGTCGCCGAACATCTGGCCGGTCTCATCGACCTGCTGGAAAGCAATATCGGGGAAATCCGCGAGGCCCAGGATTCGTACCATCGCGAGTGACCCCGGGATAGCGCGCCGGGCGCACGGCGAGCGACCCGCCTCACCGCGCCGAGCGCGACCCGGGCCGGTTCCGCCGCGAATCACCGTGCGCCGACAGGCTTCCCGCACATCAGATCCACGCTCGAATGCCCACCACGACGATCGGAGCACCGATGCTCGAGCACCTCGAATATCTCGAACGCTGCGTCGAATTGGCGGAGCAAGCCCTCGAAGCCGGTGACCAGCCTTTCGGCTCGATCCTGGTGGCCGCCGACGGCACCGTCCTGGCGCAGGACCGCAACCGCATAGCGGGCGGCGATCAGACGCAACACCCCGAATTCGCGCTCGCCCGCTGGGCCGCGGACAACCTCTCCCCCGCCGACCGCGCCACCGCCACGGTCTACACCTCCGGCGAGCACTGCCCGATGTGCTCGGCCGCGCACGCCTGGGTCGGCCTCGGCCCGATCGTCTACGCCGCCTCGACCGAGCAGTTCACCGCCTGGCTGACCGACCTCGGCGTCCCGCCCGCCCCGGTCCTGCCGCTGGCGATCCCGCAGGTCGCCCCGGGCATCCCGGTCACCGGTCCGTTCCCCGAATTCTCCGGCCGCGTGCACGACCTGCACCGCCGCTACTTCGAGCGCCTCGCGGGCTGATTCACCGCGGGCTTCGGCGGAGCGGCCGATCGGCTCGGACCGCGCCCGATCCCGCGCTGTCACACGACGTGAAAAAGGCCCGGCCGCAGTCGATTCGACTGCGGGCCCGCCGTTTTTACTTGATATTTATATAACACCTAATAAAAAACAACA
>NZ_JBEXUS010000166.1:0-12302 GCF_040614455.1 Nocardia sp. NPDC005978 | reverse complement strand
CTCCGGGCGGCGCGCTCGCGCCGGCCGGAGCCGCATCTGAACCTGTGACCCGAGGCCGCTAGATGGACCGCAGCGGTCCGTAGGTGATCACGGTGTCGCCGTTGCTGCTCACGATCTTGACCCAGGGCCGGATGGTGACCTGCCCGACCACACCGCTGACCGTGCCGTGGAAGCCCGACATCTGGATGAAGCCGTCGGTGCCCGAGACCTCACCGCTGGCCGCCTCCACGGTCTGGATCCCGGGGCCGAAGCCGACATCGAGCTCCACGCCGGCCTGGGGCAGCAGGTTGTTCACGGTCACACCCGGATCGGTGCCGATCTCCACCCCGAGATTCGGCGTCCACCACTGGAATCGCAGCTTGCCGTTGAGCGTGGCCGGATAGCCGACCTGGTACCCGAGGGTCAGCTGCCCGGACCAGTCGTCCGCCTTCGGGCCCGACACCCGGAAGCTCGCCTTGCCGTTGTGGAACCATTCGCGAGTCAGCGGATTGCCGTCCAGCGGCGGGACGAAGTCGATCCGGGTATCGGAGGCGATGGCCTCCACCGTGCGCTCCTGGCGGTCCACGATCGAATTGCTGCTGTCGATTCCGGCCACCGAGATACTCGTGCCCAGCATCAGTCCGACGCCGATCGCCGCTGCCACGGCCATCGTGCGCGCGGTCGCGCGCTGCTTCGAGCCTTTCATCTGTTCCCCTATTCCCTCATCAGGTGTTGCGTTCGTAATCACTACGCGTGTAAAGAATTCCCCACATGCATCCGGACGTCGCGGCGAAAGTGCCCGACGTCCTCACCACCGGTCCTCAGCCGGCTGCCGAGACTACGAGTCGGGTACCGTGACGACCCACCTCCCGTCCAGTTCGGGCCACTGCGCCCGGACCTCCTGCACGAGGTCGGGCAGCGTGAGCAGAATTCGGTCGGGTCGCGCGGCGAGCAGTTCCGCCGGTGTGATGATCGGCACGTCGGTGCCGGGCATGCGACGGCCCTGCTTGCCGGGTGAGGCATCCGCTACCGCGCACAGCAGCGCGCGGCTCACCCCCGCCAGATAGAGCAGGGCGACCGCCCGCGAGGCCGCGCCGTAGGCGTACACCGTTCGCCCGGCGGCCTTCTCGTGCTCGAGCCAGCGGCGCAGGGCGTTCGCCTGGGCGTCGGCCGCGGTCTGCAGCGTGCGCACGGCGGCGAGATCCGGTGCGCCGGACGCGGTCGCCAGCACTCCGGCCTCGGTTTCGAGCAGGGTGGTCACGGCCCGGTCGGGCGCGAGGGGCTCGGGCAGTGCTCGGCCCGGCATCGGTCGGCCTGGTCCGGGCGCCGTCGCCGGATCGCGGACCGCGGCGACCAGCACCGTGCCGCCGTAGAGGTCGAATTCCCAGGCCGTGACCACCCGCAGGCCGGCGTCCGCCAGCAGCCGGATGAGCGCGGCGAGCGAGTAGTACGCGAAGTGCCCGTGCCGCAGCGCGTTCCACTGGCCCTGGGCCACGATCGCGTGCAGCGCGTGAAACTGCAGCAGCAGGACGCCGTCCGGGGCCAGCGCCGCGGCGCGCCGCGCGAAGGCGGCCCGCTGGTCGGGTTCGTGCATGATGCCGAAGCAGTCGACCACCAGGTCGGCGGGCTCGCCGGTGGCGGTGAAGCCGCGCTCGGCCAGCAGCGGCAGCCAGCTCCCGCCGTGCGGACTACCGAACTCGCGCACGGTGCGCCCGCGCAGCCAACCGGCACCTGCGACCCGGGCCAGCGCGTCGGCGGCCTGGTCGCGCAGCGCCCGCGGCTCGATGCCGCGCGGTTCATCGGTCACGGTGTCGTCGTCCGCGAGCTGCGCCAATCCGCACGCTCGGCACAGATCCATGGCCAGCGGATGCCCGGCCTCGCGGCCCGGCGCGGTCCCCGCCGGTTCGTCCGGCCCCGGAAAGTAGTCCGCCGCAGGCATTTTGCCCAGATCCAGCACGCGGTCCGGGCCCGGTGCGCCGCAGCCGCGGCATCCCCGCGTCACCGGCGCGCCCATGGCACGATAGCGGGGTGCTCATCGAACAGGCCGCGCTCGCCGACGTGCTGGTGCTGACCCCGCAACCCCACCGGGACGGCCGCGGCCTGTTCACCCGGACCTTCGACGCGCACGAGTTCGACGACTTCGTGGGCAGGCCCGGGCTGGCCGCGACCTTCATCCAGGATTCGCAGTCGCGGTCGCACCGGGGCGTGGTGCGCGGGATGCACGGCCGGGCCGGGCGGGGCGAAGCCAAGCTGGTGCGGTGTGCGCACGGCTCGGTGCACGACGTGCTGGTGGACATGCGGCCGAATTCGCCGACCTTCGGTGCGCAGCAATCGTTCCTGCTCGATGACACCGATTTCCGGACGCTGTTCGTGCCTCCCGGCTTCCTGCACGGATTCCAGGCGCTGAGCCCGGTCGCCGATGTCTGCTATCGCATCGACCGCCCGCACGATCCGGCCGAGGACATCGGCATCGCCTACGACGATCCGGATCTCGCCATCGCCTGGCCGCAGCCGGTGACCGCGGTCTCCGATCGCGACGCGTCGGCGGCCTCGTGGAAAGAGCTGCTCGCCGCCCTCGGCCTGGGATCCTGATCCGTGTTGGGGTCCGCTCGCGCGTCGCTGCGCCGCGGCCATTCATGCCTCGATTCTGCTGCGGCGCAGGTCGTCGTCGAGCACGCCCGCGTCCTTGAGCGCGGTCAGGTGCGCCAGGCGGGTGAAGCGGTGGAAGAAGCCGTCCGCGGTGAGTCCGCGCGCGGTGTACTCGTGCGCCAGCTCGGCCGCGCCCTCGGGAATGTCCCAGCTCGCCTCGAAGCCCAATTCCCGGCGCGCGGCGGCGAAGTCGACCCGATACGACCGCGGATCCGCGCCGCTCTCGCCGGTGATGACCAGGCGGGAGCCGGGCACCGCCGCGACCACGGCCTGTGCGATCTCGGCGACGGTGAGGTTGTTGGTCTCGGCGCCCACGTTGAAGGCCCGGCAGTGCACGGCCGGCGCGGGGGCGGTCAGGCAGACGGCGAAGGCGCGGGCGATGTCCCGCGCGTGCACCAGCGGCCGCCACGGGGTGCCGTCCGACAGCACTTTCACCTCGCCGGTGAGCACCGCGTAGCCGACGAGATTGTTGAGCACGATGTCCGCGCGTAGTCGCGGCGAGAATCCGAAAGCCGTTGCGTTGCGCAGGAACACGGGCGTGAAGCCGGAATCCGCCAGGGCCGCGACGTCGTCCTCGACCCGCACCTTGGACTCGGCGTAAGGGGTCAGCGGGCGCAGCGGCGCGTCTTCGGTGACCAGGTCGCTGCCCGCGGCCCCGTAGACCGAACAGGTGGATGCGTACAGGAACCGCTGTACCCCGGCGTCCTTGGCCAGACGCGCCAGTCGCACCGAGGCGGTGTGGTTGATGTCGTAGGTGATGCGCGGGGTGAGTGCGCCCAGCGGATCGTTCGACAGGGCGGCCAGGTGCACGACCGCGTCGAATCCGGCGAGCTGGTCCACCGTCACGTCGCGCAGGTCGACCCGGAGCTGCGGCGGCGGCGCGGGGGCGGTACCCAGGACGCACTCGGCGAAGAAGCCGCTGTCCAGGCCGGTCACCTCGTGTCCGGCCCGCACCAGCTCGGGGACCATGACGGTGCCCAGATAGCCCTGGTTGCCGGTGACGAGTACGCGCATGGTCATGCTCCTTCGACGGTGCTGGTGGTGGCGGTCCCGAGAGCGCTCATGCGCCCGCTCGCTCCCAGACCATCCACGGCCGGTCGCCCGAGTGGTAGCCCGCGTCCAGTTCGGCGCGTTCCTTGAAGGTGTCGGCGGGTTTCCAGAACCCGTTGTGCTGGTAGCCGAACAGCCGCCCCTGGGCCGCCAGGGCCCCGCATGCGTCCTCGACCAGATCGCCGTTGGGCGGCAGGTGGTCGAAGACCTCCGGGGTGAGCACGAAGTAGCCGCCGTTCTCCCAGATGGGCAGGCGCGAGACCGGGGTGATGTTCTTGACCTCGCCCGCGGAGTTCACGTCCACGCAGTGGAAGGAGGACTGCGGCGGCACGATCATCATGGCCGCCGCCGCCTTGGACGCGCGGAAGTCGCCGATCATGGTGTCGAGCGGGGCGTCGGTGAGCACGTCGGCGTAGTTGGCCAGGAAGTGGCTCTCGCCGTCGAGGTGCGCACGCACCCGGCGCAGGCGCTCGCCGATGGGCGATTCCACGCCGGTGTCGACGAAGGTGATGGTCCAGTCGCTGATATCGGAGTGCAGCAGCTCGACCTGGCCGCCGCGGATCACGAAGTCGTTGGAGACCGATTCCTGATAGGTCAGGAAGAAGTTCTTGATGTGCGAGGCGCCGTAGCCCAGGCACAGCACGAAGTCCTTGTGCCCGTAGTGGGCGTAGTAGCGCATGACGTGCCAGATCAGCGGGCGCGGGCCGACCAGCTGCATGGGTTTGGGGATCATGTCCTCGGTCCCGTTGCGCATGCGCATGCCGTAGCCGCCGCAGAACAGTACTACCTTCACTTCGCTTGCCTCTCCGCATGATTCGACGCGGCGAGCTGCCCGCGATGCAGGGTCGGAAGCGGGTAGATCAGCTCGCCGCCCCACTCGTGCACCCGGTGCAGCTGCGCGGTGATCTCCGCTTCCAGATTCCAGGGCAGCACCAGCACCACGTCCGGGCGATCGGCGTCGATGCGCTCGGGTGCGTGGATGGGAATGCGGGTGCCGGGGGTGAATCGCCCGTGCTTGTAGGGATTTCGATCCACCGTGTACTCGAGCAGATCGGGACGGATGCCGCAGTAGTTGAGCAGGGTGTTGCCCTTGCCTGGGGCGCCGTAGCCGACCACGCGCTGTCCGGCGGCGCGCGCGGCCAGCAGGAAGCGCAGCAGTTCCTGGCGGACGAGTTCGGTGCGCGGGCGCAGCTCGAGATAGCCGGCCACCGCGTGCAGTCCGGCCTCGGCCTCTCGGCGCAGCACGTCCGCGACCCGCGGGCCGGGCTCGGCGACGCCGTCGGGCCGGGCCCAGATGCGTAGCGAACCACCGTGTGTGGCAAGCAGTTCCACATCGACCACGGTGAGCCCGGCGGTGGCCAGCGCGCGCTGGGCCGAGAGCACGGTGTAGTACTGGAAGTGCTCGTGGTAGATCGTGTCGAACTGGCCGTGTGTCACCAGCTCGAGGGCGTGGTGCACCTCGATGGAGAGCCAGCCGTCGTCGGCGAGCAGGACGCGCAGCGCTCGGGTGAAGCCGAGCAGATCCGGGATGTGCGCGTAGACGTTGTTGGCCACCAGTAGATCCGCGGGGCCGTGCTCGGCTCGGACCTGCTTCGCGAGATCCTCGTCCAGGAACGCGGTGATGGTGGGGACGCCCCGGTCGCGGGCGGCGGCGCCGACGTTCACCGAGGGTTCGATCCCCACGCAGGGGATGCCCGCCTCGACCGCGTGCCGCAGCAGGTAACCGTCGTTGCTGGCCACCTCGATCACGAGGGACTCGGCGTCCAGGCCCAGGCGGCGCGCCGCGTCGGCGACGAACAGCCGCGCGTGCCGTACCCAACTCTCGGAATAGGAACTGAAATACGCGTATTCCGTAAATGTCTCTTCGGGGGTGATCAATGCGGGAATCTGCAGCAGCAGGCAGTTCTCGCACAGGCGCAGATGCAGCGGGAAAGTAGGTTCCGCAAGATCGAGTTCGGCGGCGGTGAGGAATTTCTCGCAGGGTGGTGTCGCGCCGAGATCCAGCACGCTGATCAATCGGTCCGACTCGCAAAGACGACATAGCACGCGAAACCCCACCTTTCACCGCGATCGGCCGACTGTTGTACCGGCTGAACTGAGGTCGGCGCGATCCGGCCTTACGTTACAACAGGATTGACCGCGGCCGTGGGCTCAGTGGTGCGGTGACCCGGCGCCGGGTACTGAATTTCTGCGAGTCGCAGAACGGGGCGTTCGGTTGGCTATCCCTCGGGGATTGCAAATCAAGGGTTACGCACCATGAACCCGGCCGGGTGGGCAATGCATAACCTGCAATTTTGCGAATAGGGGAAATGCGGGGAAACAAGCGGGAAACCGGTTGCGATGCTATCGGCAACCTTCGGGGGACTTTGTTGTCACACAGGTTTCGCTAACGGCGCCGACCCGGGTGTGTAACATTCGGCTTCTGGTCATCGAAGAAGTCGGCGACCCCGGTGGTCGGCATGGGCGCCGGCGGTTGCAGGGGTTCCCGGCTCGGCCCGTTGGATGGAACTGATCAGTGGGGATCGGAACCCAGTTCTCCCGTGGGGGAGGTGTGGTCTCTCATGTCCGAACACGCGTCATCGCCCGGACGGCGCACGCCCGGACCGGCGGCGCCGGGTCGGCGAAAGTTCAAGGCCGTCTTCGACTTCTGTCTCGCGCTGGCGGCCGTGCTGGCGCTCGCGCCAATGCTGCTCGCGCTCGCGGTGGCGGTCAAGGCGGGTAGCCGCGGACCGGTGTTCCATCGGTCGCCGCGGGTGGGTCCCGACGGGCGGCCCTTTCTCATGCTCAAGTTCCGCAGCATGTACGTCGATCCCGACGCCCATATCGATGTCCTGCTCGGTGTCCGCCGGGTGCGCGGATTACCCGCCGGACCGCGCCGTGATCCGCGAATCACACCGGTCGGCAGGGTGATTCGCGAACTCCGGCTCGATGAGCTGCCGCAGTTCTTCCACGTGCTGACCGGCCGGATGGGCATCGTCGGCCCGCGCCCGCAGCTGCGGCGCGGACCGGAGCCGTCGCGGCATCCGGTTCGGGACGGCGTGGTGCGACCCGGGATCACCGGCTTGGGTCCCCGCCTGGAGCACTGCGCGAATCCGCCTACGCGCGAGGAGATTCGGGATTTCGACCTGGCCTATCTCCGGGACTGGACGCCGCTGGGTGATCTGCGCCTGCTGGTCGCGGCCGTCATCCGGCCTACAGCGGCGCCAGCGCGTCTTCCGAGAGCGCCGCAGAGAATCCGTCATGATAGACCGCGCCGAGCGGCGTGATGCCGGCGTCGCGATAGTAGCCCTGTTTGAAGTAGACGCCGCCGCCGTTCGGCATGAGGGTGCGAATCGAGCAGCGCAGCTGCCCGGCGCAGGGTGAGGCGTCGAAGGTCTGGCGCTGGCCGCCCAGCCAGAGTTCGACATAGCCGTCCGTGTCACGCGCGGACCACTTCACGTGCAATTTGATGTCGTTCCACACGTCCGGCACCAGCTGCATGCTCCACGGGGTGTAGGTCGGGCCCGCGTCGCCCGGTGCGTTCCAGGTGGAAATGACTATGCCCCAGTGGTTCTCGCTGACGTTGGTGGGACCGGCCGCGATGGCCAGCGGCGGCGAACCATCCTCTTCGGCGTGCCACTGCGACAGCACGGTCCAGCCGCGGTCCGCGGGGAAGCCGTGCTCGAATCGGGTGCTCCACTGATACCAGCGCTCGTCACCCTCGTCGGCGCGGGTGGCGTCCTCGCCGCTGACCTCGGCCCGTGCGCCGCAACAGATTCGGTCGGGGGTGTCGCCCGCGCCGACCTGGAAGCGCGCGGCGTACTCGCCCTGGCGCACCACCGAGGTCTCCACCCGCATGCTGTCGGTGGGATCGGTGTAGTCGGCGCACGGGGTGCTGCTGACCGCGACGTTCTGGCAGTTTGCCCACTGATCGAAATTGCCGGTCTCGAAATCGCCGACGAACCGGTCCACCGGCGGCGACGGGGCGGGCGTGCACGCGATGAGCAGGGACAGCAGCACCGCGCCCGCGGTGACGCAGACCTTCCAACGGCTTTCGCGCATCGCCCTACTGCCAGGTCGCTCCGGTCAAGGACGAGTACCAGGCTACAGTCCGGGTCAAGCCCAGGTCGAAGTCCACGAGCGGCTGATAGCCGATGGCTTGCAGCCGGGTGATATCGACGACGAGCCGCTCGGGATCGCCGGGGCGATTGGACCCGCTGTAGTCCAGCTCCGGATCCAAACCGGTGATGCCGCACAGGGATTTGGCGAGCTGGTCGATGGTGTACTCGCGGCCCGCGCCGACGTTGTACGCCTCACCGCGCAGCGGCGCGTTGGCCGCCACGATCATGGCCGAGCGCGCCGCGTCCTCGACGTAGAGGAAATCGCGGACCTGAGTGCCGTCACCGTGGATGAAGATGCGCCGATGGTCGCGATCGAGCTTGGCCAGCAGATCGAACACCACCTGTTTGCGCTGGCGCGGGCCGAACGCGGAGAAGAAGCGCACCGAGGCCAGGTTCAGATCGTAGAGCTCGGCGAACACCGCGAGATAGCGTTCGGCCGCGAGCTTTCCGACCCCGTAGGGGGAGATGGGCACGGTGGGGTCGGCCTCGCTGATGGGTACGCGAACCGAATTGCCGTAGACCGCCGCGCTCGATGCGAAGACCAGCCTGCCGGGCCAGCTCAGCACCCGTAGGGCTTCCAGGAGCCGGAAGGTGGTGGCGAAATTGAGTTCGTAGTCGGCGGCGGGCGCCGTCACCGACGGGGGCACGTAGGCGTTGGCCGCCAGGTGGAAGATGAACTCGGCCGGGTGCGCGGTGAGGTATTCGGCCCAGTCCAGTTCACGAATGTCCAGCTCGCGCAGCGTGATCGCGTCCTGTACCGCGGTCAGATTCGCGCGGCTGCCGGTGGCGAAGGTGTCCAGCACCGTCACCTTCGCGCCGGCCGCGACGAGCAGTTCGACCAGGTGTGAGCCGATGAACCCGGCCCCGCCGGTCACCAGTGCGGTTCTTCCGGTCCAATCCATCTGTTGCTCCGATGTTTTCGCGATGGGACGGGCTGGTGTGCGACCTACCGGCCGGCCACCCGCAGGTAGGTTTCGACGGTGCGCCGGGCCACCGCGTCGGGGTCGAACTTCTCCCGGGCGATGCGGTGTCCGCGGGCGCCCAGCCGCAGCGCCAGGTCCTGATCCTCGAGCACCCGCACCATGCGGTCGGCGAGTTCGGGGGCGTCCCCGGGCTCGATCAGGAATCCGCTCTCGCTGTCGGACACCATTTCCGGGATGCCGCCGACCCGCGCCGCGAGCACCGGTTTCCCGGCCGCCATGGCCTGGGCCAGGATGGTGGGTGAGGTCTCCTCGTGGGAGAACAGCACCACCGCGCGGGCCCGGGTGATCTCGGTGCGCAGCCGCTCGTTGTCCACCATGCCCACGAACTCGACCCGGTCCGCGAGCCCCAGCCCGGCGGCACGCTCGCGAATTTCGCGTGCGTAGTCCGGATCCGGTTGCGGGCCGACCACCGCGAGCACGGCCTTGGGAACCCGCTGGGCCGCCGGCGCGAACGCGTCGAGCAGCCCCTCGGGGTTCTTGCGCGGCGAGAGCACGCCCGCGAAGAGCAGCCGGGGTTCGGTGGGTCCGGAGGGCGACAGGGCGAAGAATTCCGCCGCCGTCGGATTGGCGATGCTCACGTGCTCCCCGCGCACCAGACCGCCCAGCGCGCGGGCGTCGTAGTCGGAGATGGAGACCACCGCCCGCGCCCGGCGCAGCACCCGGCGCACCATGGCGGCGACGAGGTGATAGCGCACCCGTTCCTTGGCGCTCGCGCGCGCCTGGAGTTCGGTCTCGCGGTGCACGAGCCCGTGCACCGTGACCACGGTGTGCGCGCTCACCTGGGTGGCGATGTCGCCGCGCACACCGATCTCGTGCGCGTGCACCACATCCGGGGCCAGTTCGGCGATGATCGCCCGCGCCCGCCGCACATCGAGGTACGAGCGGGTGGCCACCGCCAGGCGGCGCTGTCCGCGCGGAAAGCGGATCTCGACCTTGGGTCCCTCGCGGCGATCGGGGACCGGCTCGGGGCCGGTGTGGAAGCACAGCACGGTCAGCCGCTCGATCTCCGGGCGGGCGGCCAGGGCGGGGACCAATGTGCTGGTGACCGACTCGATGCCCCCCACTATGCGTCCCGGTTCCAGCGGATAGGTCGCGATCATGACGACGTTCAGACCCAACGTTCGCTCCTAGAGTCACCGCACCGCCCGCCCCCGCGGTCGTGCTATCCGGGACTTTACCTATTCGTATGCGGTTGTGCGCGATGGCTTCTCGCTCGTCGCCGCCCACAGCTCGACATCGTGGAAGTCGCCGTCACGGCCGCGCCGGGCCGCGATCAGGACGCCTTCGCGCCGCAGTCCGCCCGCGGTGGCGATGGCCGAGAGATGGGTGGCGGCCGGATCGATGAGGGTCTCCACCCGTTCCCCGCGCAGTTGGTCGATCGCGTGGTTCAGCAGCAGTGTTACCGCGGCCGCCGCACCGGGCCGCGGTGTGCCGGAATCGAAGTCGAGGGTGAGACCGATGTTGGGCCCGCTCAGGTCCAGGTGCAGGCGGCCGATCGGCTCGCCCGCGGCGCAGACGTCGTAGGCGTGCCGCCGGTGGACGGTGCGCGGGGAACGCCGCGCGGGGGGTTGACGCAGCAGGACCGGGCGGTTCGCGGCGTCGCGGCCCGAGAGTGTTTGCGGCAGGCGGGTTTCGCCTGTCCCGGTGCGGGCTCGCCAGGGCGTGCCGAGCAGGTAGCGGGTCGCGACCACGACCACCGCCCCGGGCGCGGCGGCCCGCAGGGCCCGCGCGCTCGCCGCGAGCCGGGTGCGCACCGAGATCGCGGCGGGCGCGGGGCGGGCGGTGGCGACCCCGGCCGCGAGCAGTGCCGCGACGTAGCCGCCGGGCGGGGCATCGCCCGCGCGGACCGCCCAGAGTTCGTGGTCCTTGCGCGCGCCGTTCACGTCGACCGCTCGAATCATCGTGGCCTCCAGCGACATTCCGCCCCGGATGACGGCCTGGCGGGCCCGGCGATTGCCCACGCACACCGGGGCGGTGACGCGGTGCAGGCCGAGCTCGCCGAACGCGTGATCGGTGGCCAGCGCGCCCGCCACGGTACCCACGCCGTGCCCGGCCCGCCGGCCGTCCATCCAGAGTCCCAGTTCGGCGGTGCGCTGCGCGAGATCGATGGGGGCGAGCTGACATTGGCCCGCGAACTCCCCGTTCACCAGCACGCTGAGCGACAGCGCCCGGCCCGTCAGCCGCGCCCGGCCCTGGCGCAGGCGCTCGCGGATCCACCAGGCGCGGGAATGGCGTTCCTCCCACGTCAAAGCGGAGGTGTACCAGTACGGTTCGATGAATTCCCGGTCCCGCAGCCGGATCTCGCGCCAGTGCGGGAAGTCCGCGAGCCGGGTCTCGCGCAGGGTGACCAGCTGCCCCGCCACCAGTACCGGCCCCAGGCGCACCCGGCGGCGGGCGGAACCGCGGACCGCGCCGACTGCTGGCATGGGGCCGACGCTACCGGAGAAGTTCCCGCCGCACGGCTCGGAAACCGGGAATCCGCCGGGCGGCATCGCATCCGAGTTGCAAAGGCGCTGCGGGTGTGGCTAATTGAGATACCGTTGGCGTGCAACGAAAGCCGGTCGCAGCCGTGTGGGCCCGTTGTATGACCGGGGGAGGTCGACATGGGAACCGGACTGCCGTGCGGGGGCGCCGGACATCGCATTCTCATCGAGAACAGTGAGTACTGGCTCCGGAACTACGGTGATCTCGCCATGCTCGAGGTCACCGTGCGCCGGCTGCGGGCCCGGTGGCCGGGCGCGAGCATCGGCATCATGACCGAAGCGCCCGCGCTGGTTTCGGCGTATTTCCCGGGCGCGGTGGGGATCACGGTCGGCGCGGCCGATCCCTGGCGTGCGCCGGGCCCGATCGCGCGCCTGGCCGCGCGCCTGGGTCCCACGGTCGCCGGGCCGGTCGAGATCACGCGCCTGCGCGCCTGGGCGTGGTTTCTGCCCAGGGCGATCGACGTTCGAGATCGTCTGCGGGCCAATCGATCACGTGCGGAGCCGGTCGCTGCGGCCGGTGCGGAGGCCGTCGCGGCCGTCGGCACGCGGATCGAAGCGCGGCATCCGGGCGCCGCCCGGGCCGTGCGCGAAGCCGATCTGGTCGTGGCGCTGGGCGGGGGATACCTGACCGATGCCGACGTACCGCAGGCCACCCGGGTGCTCGAATTGCTCGACTACGCCAGGGACGCGGGCATTCCCACCGCCCTGGTCGGTCAGGGCCTGGGTCCGCTGCGCGATGCGCGCCTGCGCGACCGCGCGGCGCGGGTGCTGGCGAAAACGCCGTTCATCGCGCTACGTGAGCGGAGGCGCGGACCGGAGCTGCTGGCCGCGCTCGGCGTGCCGCCGGAAGCGTTCGCCGTTACCGGTGACGATGCCATAGAACTCGCGGTCGCGGCCCGGAAAGTCGAGCTGGGCACCGATATCGGGGTGTGCCTGCGGGTCGCGCGCTACGCCCCGGTGGCCGCCGCCAACGGCCTGCAGGGCTCGGGCTGGGCGTGGCTGGGCTACGACACCCTGGCCGGCAAGCTGCTCACCTTCCAGCTCACCGATCAGCAGGG
>NZ_JBEXUS010000165.1:0-12308 GCF_040614455.1 Nocardia sp. NPDC005978 | reverse complement strand
GCGACCGTCGCCGCTCTGCCCAGGCCGGAGTAGCCGCGAGCTGTTCCTGCGCCCGATCCCCCGCACCCCGGGAGGTCAGCGCAGTTTCGACTCGTTCGATGTGGAATGGCTGCTGCTCTGCAATCGCCTCCGCCAGTCCGGCATGCCCATCGCGCGGCTGAAGGAGTTCGCCCGGCTGGTCCGGTCGGGCCCGGGAAACGAGCGACAGCGCCTCGAGCTGCTGGAATCTCACGAACGGGCGGTACGCGACCGGATCGATCAGCTGACCGAGAGCCTCGAGATCATCCGCGGCAAGGTTGCCGTCTACCGCGAGCACGTGGAAGAGGGCACCGCGGCTGGAATATGGTCACCCACACCGTTTCCCGGGACGCTCGGGGAAGGCCGGGACGACACCGGAGGTCAGCGCTGACCGACCTGTCGTTCTGGCGACGGCGAAACCCTAGGAGCAGCAGTCCGTACCGCAGCAGGGTGCGGCGGCTTTCGGGACGGTTGCCCTGATGATCGCCGAGGACATCCCGTCGGCGACCGTGTGGGTCGGCTCGATCTCGATCTGCTCGAAACCGGCCGCTCGCAACAGGGTTCGGTACTCGCCGAAGGACAGTGCGCCGGCGACGCATCCCACGTAGTCACCGCGCTCGCCGCGTTGCGCGACGGTCAACTCGTCGTCGGCGACGACATCGGCGATGCCTATCCGGCCGCCCGGAACGAGTACGCGGGCGATCTCGGCGAACACCGCGGGCTTGTCGATCGAGAGGTTGATCACGCAGTTGGAGATCACCACGTCGATGCTGTTGCCGGGCAACGGAATATCTTCGATGGTCCCCTTCACGAACTCGACGTTGCCGACTCCGGCCCGCGTTGCGTTGGCTCGCGCCAGGTCGAGCATCTCGTCGGTCATGTCCAGACCGAACACCTTTCCGGTCGCACCGACCCGTCGCGCCGAGAGCAGCGCATCGATGCCGCCACCGGAGCCCAGGTCCAGGACCGTTTCGCCGGCGCGCAGCTCGGCGACCGCGCTCGGGTTCCCGCACCCGAGCGAGGCTGCCACGGCCTGGATCGGCAGCGCGTCGCGGTCCGCGGAGCCGTAGAGGCCGGCGCCGAAGTTCTCGTCCAGTTCGATCACCCCGCCGGCGCTGCTGCTGCCGCAGCAATCCTCGGCGGTCCCACCGCCGGAAACGGCGACCGCGGCGGCGGCATAGCGTTCGCGGACGGTCTCCCGCAGTTCGAGATCCTGCTCTGTCATGGGAATCACTGCCTTCCGAGTTACCCGGTATGACTGCGAATAGCGCCACCGACCGGGCTGTATTGATGACTATCGATACACAGTGTGGCGCGCTGATTAGATGTCTGTCAATATTGATGAGTGTCGAAACAGGAACTTCCGGTGCTCGCGTCCGCGGACAGCTGCTGCGCCACCACGCTGTCCGCACCGCTGGCGCCCGACGCGGCGGCCGAGCTGGCGGGCGCGTTCAAGGCGCTCGGCGATCCGGTCCGGCTGCGACTGCTGTCCCTGATCGCGGCCGCGGGCGGCGACGAGGTCTGCGTCTGTGAACTCACCCCGGCGTTCGAGCTATCGCAGCCGACGATCTCCCATCACCTCAAGGTGCTGCGCGAAGCAGGTCTGCTGACCTCGGAACGGCGCGCGACCTGGGTCTACTACCGGATCGTTCCCGCCGCGCTGCAACGGCTTTCCGAGGTGCTGGCGGTTCCCGGCGTCCCTGCCCGCGCATGAGCGTCCCGCTGGCGCGGCGGCTCGCGGCCGAGGCCGCCGGCACGGGCCTGCTCGTCACCGTCGTCGCCGGGTCCGGCATCGCCGCACAACGGCTCTCTCCAAACGACGCCGGTGCGCAGCTGATGGAGAACTCCACCGCCACCGTCTTCGGGCTCGCGGTCTTGATCCTGATCTTCGGGCCGGTATCGGGCGCACACTTCAATCCCGCGGTCTCCCTTGTCGATTGGCTCGCCGGACGAAGAACCGGCACCGGCCTCACGGGCGGCGAGGCGGCCGCCTATTCGGCCGCGCAAACCGGCGGAGCCGTGCTCGGCGCGATCCTCGCGAACATCATGTTCGACACCGCCGCGGGGCAGATCTCGACGCATCACCGCATCACCGGCGGCCACCTGGTCGGCGAAATCGTCGCCACCGCGGGGTTGATAGCGCTCATCCTCACCCTGGCCCGCACCGGCCGCGCCACCCTCGCGCCGGTGGCGGTCGCGGCCTGGATCGGCGCGGCCTACTGGTTCACCAGTTCCACCTCGTTCGCGAACCCGGCGGTCACGATCGGGCGGATCTTCACCGACTCCTTCGCCGGGATCGCCCCCGCTTCCGCGCCCGGATTCATCGCCGCTCAACTCCTGGGCGGGTTACTCGGCCTCGGCGCGGTCGCGTACTTCCATCCTGCGCGGCCCATGGCAGCCCACGCGGTCATTTCTCACACTGTCGATTCGAAAGGCGCACGCCCGCAATGACATCCCACCGACCCAGCGTGCTGTTCGTGTGCGTCCACAACGCCGGACGCTCCCAGATGGCCCAGGGCTTCCTGGCCCACCTGGCCGGCGACCGGGTCGAAGTCCGCTCCGCCGGAACAACACCCGCCGAGTCGATCAACCCGATGGCGGTCCGCGCCATGGCCGAAGTCGGCATCGACATCACCGCCCAGACCCCGCAGATCCTCACCCCCGGCACGGTGGAGACATCGACCGTGGTGATCACCATGGGCTGCGGCGACGCCTGCCCCTACTTCCCCGGAATCACCTACCGCGACTGGAAACTCGACGACCCAGCCGGTCGAAACATCGAGGCCGTCCGCTCGATCCGCGATCGGATCGAGGCCCACGTTCGCGACCTGCTCGGCGAATTGAACAGCTGAGCGTTCGGCTATCGGCGCCGGTCAGATGCGGTCCGGGTGCCACGCCGGAGTGAAGTCCTTGCCGGTGGGACGCGGACGGCGTTCGGACAGGAGATACACCACGCCGATCACCGCGCCGGTCAGGAACCCACCCAGATGCCCCTGCCACGAGGTGACATACGCCGAGATCAACAGCCAGATCAGGAACATCGCGGTGAGCGTGCCGACGGACTGTCGCTCACCCCGATTTCGCAGGGACAGTATGAAATACGCGGCGACCAAGCCGTACACCGCTCCCGACGCACCGACCGTCGGGGTATCCGGCGCAAGCTGATACACCATGAGCCCACCGCCGGCGGCCGAGCCCAGATACAGCGCCGTCAAGCGAACGGAACCGACCATCGGTTCGAGCGCGCGCCCGAAAAGCCACAGCCACAACATGTTCGACGCGATATGCGCTGTACCGACCCCTTCACCGGGCTCGAGGTGCAGAAAACTGCCGGTGAGCACTCGGTACCACTCGCCGGTGGCGATACCCACCGGCGAGTAGCCCGGGTGCTGATTCCCGTCGAAGACGTACAACTGACCGTCTCGCAGGCTCCCCCGCCCGAGGGTGCTGAACAGCTCCGATAGCGCCGGGTATGCCAGCTGCACGAAATAGACCAGTACGTTGGCGGCGATCAACAGATAGGTTGCCGGCCGGTGGCGCACAAGCCGGGCAATGGCGTCGAATTGCACAGAGATCCCCATCCCGTCCGCCCGCCCAGAAACCGGCCCCGAGTACAGCATTCGCGGTTTCTTCAACGGCCGGTTTCCTAAAGTAGTCGGCCCGCAGCGCACTTTTCACCCGGTGCGCGGATTACAAGCTAGCTCAGGGGTTCGAGCACCTCAACCGGGGGTAGCTGCCCAAGCTCGGATCACGGTTCGTCGCTGTGCGCGAGTGCTGAGCACGCCGTGCCGCAACAGGTTCCGACCTACGCCGCCGTGAGCGCAGGATGCGAATTGAGCTCGTAGTCGAGCGTGCCGAAGGGCAGGGCCGCGCAAGGCACGCGGCGCGACATGCGTGGGTCCGGATGTCATCGACGCCGACACCGGCGGATGACTACGTTCGGATATTGCGAAGAGCCGCCGGAATTGGGGCCTGCCCCAGGGTGAGAGACCCTGTCCCGCATCTTCCCCTTTCAGGATAAGGCACGGACGGGGGCTTGCGGCAAGGCCCCGGGTGTGCGGCACAATCGCTCGTCCCTGCAGGTAGAGGAAAGGATTCTGGTGTCCGGACAGCTCGATGATGGACCGTTCTTCCATGGCACGATCGCGGAGTTGCGGGTGGGTGAGCTGCTGACCGCGGGCCGGCCGTCGAACTACCGGCCCGAGATCGTCATGAACCACATCTATTTCACGGCGCTCGTCGACGGGGCCGGTTTGGCCGCGGAGGTCGCGGCGGAACTGGCCGCGGACGAGGCTGTTCCGCGGGTGTACGCGGTCGAGCCGACCGGGGAGTTCGAGAACGACCCGAACGTCACCGACCGGAAGTTTCCCGGTAACCCCACCCGGTCGTATCGCAGTAGCGCACCGCTGCGGATCGTCGGCGAAGTCACCGACTGGACGCGGCTCACACCCGAACAGTTGCAGATGTGGCGGGATCGGCTGTCGACCCTCAGGCGGGGCGAGATCCTGAACTGACGGGAGACGAGGTTCGGAGGCTCCGAACCACCACCGCCCCTTGATCATTCGACTGTCGGCGGCCGGTCCGGCCGGGGCCCTCGGTGTGCTTTCGCCGAAGGCGGTGCGGATCGGCCGCCGACGAGGTCGCGGATGGCGTGGAATGCCGGCTTGGGCGTGTAGTCGTCGCGGAGAAGTCCGAAGCGGCCGGTCCATTCCCCGTCGCTGCGCCCGTCTCGCAGCCCGAAGAATTCATATGCCGTGACGCCGAAGTCACCGTCGGCGACGGCATTGGCCACGGTCTCCAGGACGAAGCGCTGCGATTCCTCCCCGCGATCTGCCCCGGTCGGCCATCCGGTCTCGGTGATGTGAATCGGCGTGCTCGCGGGCACTCCGGCGGCCGTTGTGACCGTGCGGAACCGCTCGAGCAGATAGCCGACCGAGCCGGCGAGCTGATCATGCGGAATACGGTGGAACACATCGGGAAAGGCATCCAGACCGATGTAATCCAGTGCGGCGAGGTGCATTACGCCCACCGCGTCGGCCATTCGCCGCCAGAACACCGGGTCTGCCATTCCCGCCGAATTCACCCCGATATCGACGGCCACGCCGAGCCGCTCGCGTTCCTCGAACGCGGCGGCGACGCCGGCCGCGATGGCATCGAAACACCCCGGGCTGCCTCCGTCCTGCGGTGCGGGCATGTTCAGCTCCTCGCCGACCTGCACTTTCCCACCACCCCATTCGGCGACATCGCGAACGGCCTCCCGGACGAACTCGGCGAAGCCGCCCGGGTCGGGTTCGGGGCTCTGGTAACACGCGACCAGATCGATCAGGCGGCCGTCCCCCGCGTACAGCTCCGGGCGCGCCGGAGTCCGGGACGAGCCGGGCGGCCACCCGTGCATGCCGGCTCCGAAGTGCCGGTAGCAGCGCACGTAGAAGGCCGGCGCGTCACCTTGCAACTGCCGCAACGCCGCCAGGGTGCGCGCGGGATCCTCCGGCGGGCAATCGATGGGCCGGAAGTCGACGAGGTCGGCCGCGACGACGCCCGGCCAGATTCCGAAAATCATGAGAAGCCTCCAAGTAGCCGTATACGGCTAACCGTATACGGCTATCGGCTACGCTGCACGGGTGCCCAAGAACGCGCTCGACAATCCCCTGGTGCTGCCCATCCTCGGCCTCCTGGTCGAGCAATCGCGCCACCCGTACGCGCTGTTCAGCGAGCTCGAGCGCCGCTACGACTACCTGCAGGTGCGCAACGGGACCGTCTACACGCTCCTGGACCGCCTCGCCGCCGAGGGGTGGGTCGAATCGGCCGAGGGCGGCGCGCGTGCCGCGCTCACGGTGACCGAGTCGGGTGTGGCCGCGCTGGCCGAGCGGGTGTATCGGATACTGCGCGAAGCAGATCCGACCGGCGGCCCCGGATTCGTCACCGCGCTGGCCTATCTCGGGATCCTGCCGCGAGACCGGGCCGTAGAGGTGCTCGAGCAGCGGGTCGAGCACCTCCGAGACGAGATTCGCCGACTCGAGCGAGCCGTACTCGACGCAGCGGGGCCGGAGGTTCACATGATCGAGGCGCACTTCCTGCTGTCGCGCCTGCGCCACGACGCCGACTGGCTCGAAACCACCGCCCGGCGAATCGAGGCGGGAGACCTCGGCTGGATTCGCTGAGCAGTGCTTCAGCGCTGCAGGACGGCGTCGCCCAGCGCGCTCTTCGCGTTGGCCACGCCCTGTTTCAGCAGGCCCTCGATCGCCCGCTCCAGCGGATCGGCGGTGGATTTCGGACCGGCCTTCAGGATCGCGACCCCGAGCAGGCGTTGATCAGCGAACCCGGTCACCCCGCGCTCACCGGCCGTGCGCACCTTCACCGGGGGCAGCCGCACCGCAGTCGGTTTCGCGGCCGCGATCAGCATGAACCCGCCGGTCGAGAAGCCATCCAGGGTGCCGAGTGACCATTCCTCCAGCCGCCCGGTGCTCGTCGTCTTGACGCCGAAGCCGGTCTGGACACCCGCGTCGTCCTCGCTCGGGCTGTCCGTGCGCTCCACACCGGGGAGCAGTCCGCCGAAGGTCTCGTGGGTCAAGATGTTGCGCGCCTGCGTCGGATCGGTGCCGCGGGTGAAGACCACGAATTCGCTCTTCTCGAGCGTATCGAGCCGAGCTTCCTGCGCCGTCTGAGTCCGGCTCAGCCAGATCGCACGCTGGCCATTCTCCTTGCTCGCCAATATCTTCTCGCACGCGGCGGCGTCGTCTTTCCATTTCGTGACCCGGACCTCGGCCAGGCGGTGCAATTTGCGATAGGCATAGGCGACGTCCGCTTCGGTGAAGGTGGTCTCCAGGTCTTCGACAGCGACCTGGACCACGATGGTGAGCAGTTTGTGCAGCGCCCCGGTCGATTTGGTGGGCGGATCGACCCTGCCCGCAAGCATTTTCGCCCCCTCCAGGAAGTCCTTCTGCGGAAATGTCTCCGTGCTGTCGGGTTTCGTGGGATCCGTAAGAACCAGCATGGCGTACTCCAAGGCCTATTCGTCAGGGGCACAACCAGTTTGCGCTTGCTACGCACGGAATAGAGGTGGTTTGAGCCGGGAGGCAGAGCGTGCGAACCGACCGGCCGGGTACGCATTCTGGTCCATGACATCTGAGGCACAGCCGTTCCAGAGAAGGCTGCGTACGCGCGCAGACGTAGCCGGAGTTGCGTCACGCGGCAGATGTGAGCGGAGTCGTCGCGAACATATCTTCGCAGGTGAGAACACTTTCACCGCCGACCTTTGGAGTTCACATGGCACGCCAGTCCGCCGCCGGCCCGCCGCCGATCATTCCCGCACTCGCCTACACGGGAGCCACGCTGGCCGCCGTCATCACGATCGCGACGGTGCCGCGGCCGGATTCCCCGGCCGCCGAGTTCTTCGCCTATGTAGTCGACAACCGGGATCGCTTGCGGCTCAGCGCCGTTGCGCTCACCTTCGCCGCGATCGCGCTGGCCGTCTGGACCGCCGTCATGTGCCGCCGGGTGCGGCGATTGCACGGCGACCCGCCGGGTGCGAATATCGCGCTCGCGGGCGGGGTCATCGCCGCGGGCGCCGGCGTGCTGACCGGTCTGCTCGGGTGGGTCATCAGCCGCACCGAGGACAGCGCCACCGCCGCGGCGCTCCAGGATCTCCAGTTCGCTACGGGCGGTCCGGGTTTCATGGCGCCGCTGTGCCTGCTGTTCGCGGGTATCGCCGTGCCGCTGCTGATAATGGGCATCGCCCGCCCGCTGGCCGTCACGGGTCTGGTCCTGACCGCCACCGCCGCCCTGTCGCTGCTGACCCTCGTCACGATGAACGCCGCCGTCCTGCTGCCGATCACCCGTTTCGGCGGGATCATCTGGATGATCGCGGCCAGCCTCACGCTCACCGACTCGGTGCGCCGCCCACCGAAGGACCGGACGCCGCCGACCGCGGAGGCTCGGTCATGAGGGCGCTCGTCACCGGCGGCACCGACGGCATCGGCAGGGAAATCGCCGCGGGTCTCGCGAATTCCGGTGTCCACGTGTGGATCACCGGCCGGAACGTCGAACGCGGGAAGGCCGCCGCCGAGGCGCTGGGCGCCACCTTCCTCCGAGCGGAGCACAGCACCGTGGCCGGAAACCTCCACGCCGCGGCCGAACTCCGCGAGGAGATTCCACAGCTCGATATCCTCGTCAACAATGTCGGCGGCATGGCCTTTCCCGCTCGCACCGTGACGCCGGAGGGCAACGAAATGATCGAATCCCTCAATTACCGGGGCCCCGTCACCCTCACCCGGGCGCTGCTCCCGGCCCTCGCACCCACCGCACGCGTCGTTCAGATCGTCTCCAGCGCCGCGTTCATGCACCGGGGCGACCCCTTCACCGAACCCGCGCGCTACTCCGCGATCGCCGCCTACGCCCGCGCCAAACAGCTGAATCTCCTGGCCTCCCTGTCCCTGACCCGCGTGCTCACCCCCGGCCAAATCCTCAACGCGGTCAACCCCGGAACGGCCTGGACACCGGGCGTCCAGGCGCTGACCCCCGCGACGGTCCCCGCCTGGCGCTTCATCTGGCCCCTGACCCGAGCCATTCAACGCCGCCGCACTCCCGCCCGGGCCGCCGTTGCACCGATGGCACTCGCCGACGCGGACACCACCGGTGTGTACTACGAGAGCAATGGCCGGGCCGCGAAACTGCCCCAGCGCCTATATGATCCGGCCCTGCAAGATCGCGCTTGGGAGGCGGCGGCGCGCTGGTGAATAACGGGAGACCGCCTGTGCCCCGGAATCATCGAGGCACAGGCGAAACCCGATCAGCGCGCCCGCTGGTTTCGGGCCCAGCCCCGCCCCGGCCGCGCCGTTGCTGATTCCTCAGCCATCGCGTCTCCTGGTGTGTGGCCGACGGCGGCCGGTCGTTGTCGCTCCGGATCAGATGCTGCCGGTACTGGCGGGCGGCTGGGTGCCGCCCGGGGTGCAGCTCGAGCCGGCCGGTGCGGTCTGAACGACGTTCACGGGCAACGGACCCTGGGTTCCGGCACCGGCGGGAGCGCCTGCCGGACGGGCAACGATATTCCAGGTCTGTGCCGACATCGGAACCCACTGCACCGTCACGTCTTGACCCGCAACGTATTCGACGTGGTCGACCTGGTGTGTGTACCCGCCCGCCGTGGGCTTGGCGTCGATCACGATCGCGGTGGCGCTCGGATAGCCCGCGATCAAACCGGCCGCGTCCGCGGCGGGCAGGGTGATCGTGTAGCTGGTGCCGGCACAGTAGGACGGCGAAGCCGAAATAGCCAGCTGCGCCGATGCGTTCGACGCCGTCACGACGGTCGCCACGCTCATGGCCGCGACCGCTGCCACCCCGAAGCACGTCCGAGCGAAAGCCGATTTCTGCATGCTGTAGTTCTCCCCAGTATTGAAATCCGTCTGTTCCAGACGGCGACCGAAGCGTACCGCCGCTCCCCGACTCGGCCGCGCGGGATCAGGCGGAGGATCCGGAACCACGTCGCCGGGCCGATAGGCTTGCGGTCGTACCGGGCTGGGAGGGCCGGGTCCGATTTCGAGGTGGGAATTCGTTGGCGAAAGAGACAGCTGGAGAGGATGTTCCGGCCGAGGTCGCGGAACTGAAGCCCGCGCGGTGGTCATTGCGGCGACTGCGCATCGCCTGGGTGCTCACCGTTCTCGGGCTCTTCCTCGCGGGAGTCGCGGCGCTGTTCATAGTGGATGACCGTTTCTACCGACTGAGCGACCTGCAGCCGTGGGCCACGCTCGGATGCTGGACCGCCTCGTTCGTCGTTCTCGTCAGCTTCGCGGACCGGCTGGCGCACCACCGGACCCTGCTGTGGATGTTCGTCGCCACGTTGCTCGGCATCGTGACGTTTCCGCTGTGGTTGGTCGTATTCCTCGGCTCCATGTCCGAGCACCATGACAACACGACGACGGTCGCGGTCCAGGACAGCCCCGACGGCCGTGTACAGGCGGTCACCGAGAAGTACTACAACGTGATCGACCCGTCCTGCCGGGTCTGGCTCCGCGAGCCCGACGGCCTGTTCGCCCGCCGGGTCCTCGTCTGGCGGCAGATCGAATCCGGTTGTCCCCGTGTCTGGTTCCCCGACAGCACAACGATCAGCTTCGCCTACGGCGCCGACAAGCCGCCGATGACCACGACGTTCGACCCGGACCGTATGCAGGTGGCCGAGACCTTCGATCCGTGATCTATGCGCCTCTCTTCGAAAGCCGCACGAGGACATAAGCGTTGGCGAGCCCGACCACGAAGTGTGGTGCGACGATCAGCAACGTAGCGGGAGGTGAGTAGCTTGGATGCCAGTCATCGCGTAGTTGGCTGGAACCGAAGGCATCACTCATGAATGCCACCGTGAGGACCGTGCAGAACAGGGTCGCGGTGGTGGCAGCGACCCTGGTGAACCAGAGCCCCACTCGGAAGTTGTGCTGTTGCAGCGCGATCGCGCCGATCAGGGCGACCAGGGTCAGCGGGCCGAGTATGCACAACGCCGACGCACCGACGAAGGTTGCCATGGTGAGCGTCTTGCCGGCCTTCGCGGTGGGGTCGTCGACGAGCCTGTCGGCGACGAGCGTCACGAACAGGAACAGCCAGGGCAGCAGCGCGACGCTGCTGACAACGGCCGGATCGCCGACTCTTCGTTCGGTCTCGAGTTCGGCGGGATTCAGCACGTGTCGAACTCCTCGCGCATTCTGCGTTGGACACCGAGGGCCAGAGGGGTAAGAGCGTCTTCGGAGACGGCGGACAGGGCGTAATCGCAGGCAGCGGCGTGGACGAGATCTCGGTGCCGAGCTTCTGGGCTTCGGATCAGTGGGCGAGTTGTTGGGTTATCCAGGCGGCGGTTTCGGGGCTCGAGCGGAGGGTGGAGTGGCCTACCGGGGCGGCGGAGGGGAACAGGTCCTCGTAGAAGTTCATGTTTACGGCTGGTTCGGTCAGGTTGGTGCAGACCGCGGCGGGGGTGGCCAGTTCGTCGTTTCGGGTCGAGAGGACCGAATAGGTGGTTCCTGGCTGGGATATCTGGCCGGTGAAGATCGACTCGTAGACGGGCGAATTGGGGAGTAGTTGGACCAGGTTCGCTTTCGTGGGGGCGATGGTAGCCAGGAGGGAACCCAGGAAAGGGATGGCGGAGAGGACTTCCGCCGGGCTCACGGGCGAGTTCTCGATACCGAGAGCGGCGAGAAAGCCCCTGCCGTCGCAGCCTCGAACCTCGGGGGTCAGCAGGACCGCGTGGGCCACCTCGGGGCTGCCGTCGAGGACCTTCAGGAAGTAGTTGGCGACTACCGTGCCGGCCGAATGCGCGACCAGGTCGACTCGATCGGCTCCGGTGGTGTCACGCACCTTCTGCACGAAATTCGCGACCTGTTGTGCGGCGCTGGGGAAGTCGCCGCTCCAGCGATTGCCGTCGATGACCCCGCCCTGGAACAGGAACACGCAGTGGCCTGCCGCGCGCAGGGTGGTGAGGACGGTGTTCCATTGAGCTTCGGTCTCGGCGGTCGTGCCATCGGCACCGGGTAGCACCACGACCGGGCGGGGGTGCGCGGGGTCGGGAGCGCAGTCGGTGGGGGGCTCGATCGTGCTGCCCGCGGGGATCACCGCCGCGCCGGAGCCGGAATCGGGCACGGCGGCAACCGGTCCCGCCATGATCGACATGGCGGCGCTGGCGCTGCACAGCGCTGCCGCGAGTTTCGACGTCATTCTCATAGACCCAGCCCCTCGAACTTTCGGAATCGCCCCCCGGCCCCGTGCGAATGCCGCACCAGGGCACGACGATACAGCGATCTCGATCGTTAGGCGTTCAGAAGCCGGGGTGCACGGTCTACACCGGGGCGGCGCGGCGGCTTGCAAGCAGCCGCCGGAGTTCAACTGTGAACCGCATGCGGGTCTGAATAGCGTTGTATCACAATAGAATTAGGCTATTGCAGGTGGCTATCGAGGAGTAGAATAGGGGTATGAATTCGGGAGGGGAATCCAGCATCGCGCACCATGTTGAAGGACATGGCGTCGCAGTGGAGGGCCTGCTCGAATCACCCCTGTTTTCCTCATCCGATGACCAGGTCATCGAGATGATGCACAAGCTCGAAGCGGACTACCGCAAACTCGAAGCGGTGAAGCAGCGCTTCGCTCTCGAATGCGCGGCACGGGGATTGCCCGCGCGGGCGGGGATCAAGAGTCCGATCGTGTTCCTGCAACAGACCTTGAGGCTCTCGCATTTCGACGCCGCTGCCCGGGTGCGGAACGCGGACAGGCTCTCGACCGTGTCCGAAGGGACGTTCCAGCGGCCACCGGTATTTCCC
>NZ_JBEXUS010000164.1:0-12553 GCF_040614455.1 Nocardia sp. NPDC005978 | reverse complement strand
CGTCTGACAGACCGCGGGCCAGAACCTGATCGACGAGGCAGCCGAGCTGATCCGGTTCCCGCGGTGCGTCGACCGCGTCGGCGGGCACGCAACGCCCGAAGCCCGATCGCGATGCCCAGCACCGATGGGCCGCTTCGGATTCGAGTCCGGAACCCACGCCAAGGAATCGGCCGGCGGCAACGCCACGTACTCATCGACCGCTCCCAGCTCAGCCTGATCGAGCTACGAAGGTACTGCCGCACGAGCTTCGCTCGCTTGCCTCCTGAACTCCGCTGCCGGACCCGGGCAGGTGGATCACCTTCAGTTCCGGTGCCGTCGAGACCGCAGCCGTTGCAGAGCAGCAGGTCTCCCGTCGAGGTACCCGAGATGTCCTCTGCCGAACGGTTTCCGGGGTGTAGAGCCAGCGCCGGTCGAGTCGAGCGGCGATCGTCACCAGCGATGTAGCCGCCGTGGTGGCGCCAGGCACGCGAGGTTCCCACCGCTGCTGAGTCCGAGGTCGGGGGCGTGGTCACCGACGCACGACGGTCCTTTCCAGCGGGCAGTGAATCTGCCGAAGGCATACCGCACGAAGGACACCGAGCCAAGGGCGCTCCGAAGTCGCGTCGCTTCGCGATGGGCATTCGCCCACCCCTGTCCCGGTGCCCTCCGTGCGATCTGGGCGAGCCCAGATTCACCGCCCACCGGAAAGGAATCACCATCATGCTCAGCGACCACACCCCCGACCTCTCCAGCATCGGCGCCATCTGGGACCCCTTCCCGCCCCAGCACCACCACGGCGGCTACATCGCCCCCGGTCGCATGGTCGCTCAGTTCCTCGACTTCATCTGGCCCTACACCCCGGAAACCTGCGAGTCCGGGCCGTTCGATACCACCTGGTACCTCAACGGGAAAGTGCTGCTCTGCAACGGCTGCGGCCTCGACGGCACCTAAACCTCCCGAGGGGGCTTCGGCCCCCACCTCGGCCGCCGGCAACGACGCCGGACAGCGAGTCGCCACCGACGCCGACTCCAGGCCCGCCAGCTTCCCCGGCATGGGCACCGGGGAAGGCTCGCCCCCGGTGCGGATGCATCCTTTCCCTCCGTACCGGGGCGCGAGCCCCAACCGGCGGTTGCCGAACACATTTGGAAGGTTCCCCGCCTCCTCAGCGGCCCAATTGTCTCGCTCCGGAAGGACGAGTCAAGGACCACCTGCCGGTGGCCGCTACGCGGTGCCTACGGCATCCCTGACACGCCCTCCCTCCGCAGAGGATGGCCTGTATGAGGAAGCGGGAGAAGAGAAGTCCCCGAGTGAGTATCGTGTCGAGCCATGGAACACCGCGTGGTCTGGGTCGAATTCTTCACACGGAAATCCGGAGCAACCGAAGCGCCAGAGATCGGCCGCACGATCGACAGAGTCGTGCACGAAGGTTGGCAGTTCCTCGCTCTGTCCGCGGGGGACCGTGGAGCGTTCCTGACCTTCCGGAGGGAAGGGCCTCCCCTGAGGTAGGGGAGGCCCTTGTCAGCTGAGTGGCGAGTTATCGCATTTTCGCGACGGCTTGGATGATTTTGACGCGATCAGCCGAGTCGGCTCCCCGCATCGCAAACATCCCCAGCACCAACATGACCACCCACCGCACAATCGCCGGAACCCCGTAGCAGATTGCTACCCAGATCCCAGCCTCGACGGCGTACTGCATGACTGCCCCTCCAGTGTGAAGGACCAGTCACGCGAGACCGGATTAGCCTGGGAATGGCCGTCGCACCGCGCAACCGAGTGTTGTCCGTGTTGCTGCCAACCGGGTCGGCTGACAGTTCACTGAAGAAGTAACCCATGTTGAGCCTATATCGTTTGGACCACCCCTCGCGGTCCCAGTTTTCAGGCTGGCTCCGACACGACCTCCCGACGTAGAGGATGGCCTGTCTGGAGCGAGAGTTTCCGGTCTTGTTGCCGGAACCGACCCGCTAACCTCTGCGTCCAACACGGTATGAACGACGAACGGAAGCAACGACTTCTGCGGGCCGGCTTGGACCCGGGCAACGCGAAGGATCGCTGGCTGTTCCATCAGATCCGGATGCTGATCATCACCACCATGCCGGCGGCCATGCCTAGCGGAGCGCGATGGCCCCAGGTGCCTCATCGACCCCGGCGATAATGCCGAGGAACCGCGCAGCCGGGCAGCAGATCCTCTGACTCATCGACCGTGAGTCGACTGACCTCCTCCGCGTAAACCTTCATTCCCTCGCTGATCTTGCCTGCCGCATTCTCCAGCTGCTCAGGGGTGAGGTTTTTGCCGAACGCGGCAGCGTCGAGAAGCTGGCTCCGCACCTGGTCGAGATTCATGTGCGCCCAAGCCAGGCGCGAAAGTTCCGGCATGGTTTGACAGGCTACCTCGAGTCGAACGTATGTTCTAGAAATGGTCGCTCGATCGGAGACAGCAAGGCTCGGATATTGGCCGGCTAACCTACGCCCTGCGTGGGAGGATTCCACGATGGCAAGTGTCAAGGACAAGCTCGCCACGTGCGCGACCGTCCATAACTACGGTGAGGCGGACGGGCGCAGTTGGGCGCTGATGGAGTGCTCTTATTGCGGAGGCACGCAAGCTCTGGTCGTGGGCTATGTCATGGACTCGCTAATGCCCATGACAACCTGGTACCGATGCGTGAACTGTCTCCGTGGCAGCGTCGTCAACGACGGCACCCAATCCCCGGGCATCAAACCGCTCAGCACGCCTGCACGTATGCCTGAAACCGATACGGCAGTGTGGGAAGAAGCGCGAGCCTGCCTGGCGGTCGGCGCTTACACCGCTGCGGTGATGATCTGCCGGAAGCTCTTGATGCACGTTGCGGTGGCGCATGATCTGCCTGCGAAGAACGAGAAAGGCCGGGCGCCTACATTTGTGGCAGCGCTGGATCATCTCCAGGAAGAGGGCATTGTCACCAGGCCGATGCGGAAGTGGATCGACCGTGTCAAAGAAGTTGGAAACGAAGCCAATCATGAGCTGACACCGACGACCAAGGAGCAGGCGATGGACATCGCCTCGTTCACCCATCAACTGCTACGACTCGCATACGAGATACCGGCGATGATCGAAGACACTGAGCCCACTGCTTGACCGTGTGCGGCGAGTCGCGTCGGTACGCAGCGAGTACGCAGCACAGCCCCGCGCTGCCCGCGCAGACCAACGTTGCTGATTCGAAAATCCAGGTCGCAGCAACCGAACCGATCTCGCCAAATCGCTACAAACGCCATGAACGATGTTCATCATCAACATCGTGGTCAGCGGCCTGCACTCGTACGCCGGCCTGAACTAGCCGGTCAGCGCGCGAAGCGCAGCTCCGAACGGGCCTTGGCCTTGGCCGCCTCGACCTCGCGGTCCTTGGGCGGCGCGTGCGTGGTCAGGTTGGCCAGCAGTCGCATGGTGGTGGCCGCGATTTCCGCGACCGCCTGATCGAACGCTTCCTGGTTGGCGTGCGACGGCTTGGTCGCCCCACTGATCTTGCGGACATACTGCACCGCCGCGGCCTGTACCTCGTCCGAAGTGGCCGGCGGCTCGAAGTTGTGCAGGGTTTTGATATTGCGGCACATGCGGGCGAGGGTACGCCGCCCAGGTGACATCCCGGCCGCGCCGAAACCCCGGTCAGCGCGAGAACAGCTCGCTGACCGGGCTCTCGGTGGGAATCATGCCGATGTCGCTCAGGCGCAGGCGCGGTTGAGCTCGTCGGTGAAGGGGGTCATCTCGGTGACGTTGTCGTCGACGAGGGCGTCGGCGTAGGCGGTGATCGCGGCCTGTTCGGCGCCGCCGGAGAGCAGGGCCACCGTGCGCAGGCGGTCGGCGAGGGCGCGGGCGGTCTCCGCGTCGTAGGTGCCGCCGCTGGCGTCGACGGCGGCGTTGATGAACTCGATCGCGCGGTCGCAGGTCAGGGACCGGGCCTGGGCGGGGGCGGCGGGCAGCACCAGCAGGGTGGCAGCGGTCGCGGTCAGCGCGGCGGCCGAGAAAAGCTTGATCATCATGTCCCTCACTGTGTGCCGATCGGAGGTCTCGCCCGCGTGTGAGCGCCCTCTCGCGGGCTCACCGTATACGTTCCCCCGCACGCCCTCCCGCCCCGCCCACCCGCTGAGTCCAACGTCACCCCCAACGCATATCCCCACCCGTCCCCAACTGTGGAGAGTCTGTGGAGGGTTGAGGATGAACGCTCCGTGCCCGCCCCGCGCCCCACCCTCGGTCCCGGCCGACCGCGAATCGGGTTCCGCCCCGGCCGTTTTCGATGTCGTGGTGGATCGGTACCGCCGCTGTTGCTGCGCGCCGCGGCGTATGCCCGGGTCGTCGAAGACTTCGGGCTCTGCCGCACCGCCGTCCCCGGCTGGAACTCGACTTCGGCGAGAAACTTCGTGGTCGGTTATGGTGCGATCCGCTGAGCGAGGGAGAGCATGAAGAACTGGAAAGACCTGGACGCCGATGTTCGCAGGGCGTTGCTGAGGGGGGAACCCGCCGCCGATCCCGAGATAGATCGGATCGCGCGGGAGCATGCGGAGAAGGCTTTGGGGCGCTCCATCATTCGACGAGTGATCGTGGTGTTCCCCATTGCGCTGGTGACCGGAGCGCTGCTGGGTTTCTTCGCCGCGAAGTGCGGCCTGCCGTCGTGGGCACCCGGCTCGATTCTCTTCGCGGTCGGATCCGCTATCGCCGTCGTGGAGAGTCGCCGCAAGCTGGCCCACATTCGCATTCTCAATGTCAGCTCCGGGACCCCACGGGCGCAGACGCGAACCGAGTGGACTGCCGCCCGCGCGGCCGAATCGCTGGAAATTCGAAGCACGGCGTCTGGCGTACTGCGCACGACGGCGCCGTGGCTCGCGCTGGCCGGCGGGGTGCTGGTCCTGGCCGTGCTGTCATCGATTCCGTGGTTGATCGTGCCCGTCGCGGTCTTCGCGGTCACCGTCGTCACCTATGTCGCCCTACTGCTGTGGTTCACACTGCCGGGGAACGAGCAGATTCTGGACGCCGACGGAATCTTCATGCCCAAGTACGGCCTTCGGGTGCCGTGGAAGGCGATTCGTGAGATAAGGCTGTTGCCCTTGCGTGCGACCGCTAGGGACAAGCGGCAGGTGGTCGCGTTCCTGTTCCACGACAAGCAGGACTATTTGCGGCAACTACCCCGCTGGCAAGCCGTGCTGGCCGACCTGAACACCAAGACGTACCTGTCGCCGCTGGTGATCATCGAAGGGGTGACCGACCGGCCCGTCGAGGAGATCGCCGCGCGTGCCGGCGCGCTGTCGGGATTGGTGGTCACCGCGGTTGCGTGTGGCGACTGATGCGCACGACGGTGCGAATTCACTTGGCGCGCTAGGGGGAAAGGAAGCGGTCGAGGAGACGGTCTATCAGAGCGTCAGCGTCGGTGGCGGACTGGGGGATGGTCAGCATCCCCTGGGTCATGCCCCCTACCGCTGCCACCAGCAGTTGGGCGTCGAGAATTAGTTGTGTTGCGGCGGCCGGTGTTTCGGCCGGCCGGACGCGGCGGAGCTGGTCGGCCACCGCGTTCATGAGCCAGAGGCCGGGGCCAGCGGTGTCCTTGGGCTCGACGTCGTCCGTTGTCAGGGCGGCGGTGTGGAACGCGATCAGGATGATCGCCTCCTCGCGGCGGGTTTCGTCCCAGGGGAGGAGCTCGTTGAAGACCGTGGCCAGGATCTCGCGGGGCGGGGCGGACTCGCCGAGGGCGGCTATGTTGCGGGCGAAACGGTCGCCCGCGGCCGCGACGACCGACAGATGGGTGGCGGCCAGCACCTCCTGCTTGGTCCCGAAGTAGTACTGGACCAGGCGGACCGAGATACCGGCCTCGGCCGCCACCGACTGGAACGTCGCCGCGGCCAGACCGCCGCGGGCGATGACTTTGCGTGCGGCCGTGGTGATCTGGGCTCGCCGCTGATCGTGGTCGGCTAGACGCGGCATGAAGCGGTACCTCTTCCCCGGATCGGCGATGGACAGATCCGTCATGGTACGCCCATATCATTTAAGTGGTACGTTGATATCATCAACGGAGATCGAAGGGGCGGCCATGGCCAAGATCGGGCGGTTCAAGAACGAGCACACGCGGCGGGAGTTCCTGCGGGTCTACGCCGAACTGGAGTCGCTGTGGCCGCTGCCCGCGACCACGAGCGAGCTGGAAACCACCTTCGGAACCACCCACGTCCGCCGATCCGGTTCGGGCGCGGCCGTTCCCGTGGTGCTGCTGCATCAGGTGGGCGGCAACGGCCTGTCCTGGCACATCGTCGCCGAGCGGTTCGCGGCGGACCGAATCATCCACGCGCCCGACACGATCGGCACCGCCGGCCGCAGCGTGCAGACCGCGCCCGTCACGGGTGAGCGCGACATCGCCGCCTGGTTGCGCGAGGTGCTGGACGGTCTGGGCCTGGATCGCGTGCACCTGGTCGGCTATTCGCACGGCGCGTGGCACGCGGCGCTGGGCGCGCTGCACCTGCCGGAGCGGCTGGCGAGCGTGACGCTCGTCGAGCCGGGCGGGGTGTTCACCAAGCCGAAGGCGAGCGTGCTGCTGAAGATGCTCGGGTTCGGCCTGCGGGGCAAGTCGGACAAGAACATGCGCGCGATGATGGAGTGGCTCGCGCCCGGGGTCACGGTTTCCCCGCGCGAGTTCGAGCTGGCCAAGCTGGCGCTGGGGTTCCCGATGGCGATCGGCTGGGCCCGGCTGCTGAAGGACCCCGAACTGCGGTCGATCACGGTGCCCGCGCTGGTCGTCTACGGCGGCGACACCCTGGTCGCGGATCCGGCGGCGGCGACCCGGCGCATCGCCGAGCACATGCCGCACGCGGAGGTCGAGGTCTATCCGGGTAAAGGCCACGGGGTGCTGATGCAGGAACCGGACGAGGTGGGTGCGCGCATCGTGCGATTCATCCGGCAGCACGATCGGGTCGGCGCGGACGCCTGACCGAAGCCTGCGCCCCGGGCGGGCTCACGAAACGACAGCTCCCCGCGTGGCCGAATCCGGCCGCACGGGGAGTTTCTTTTCCCGGAGCCGCCCGTGAACCACGGGCGAAGTAAACGGGGCGTTTGGTTTGCTAGACGATCGCCCAGTCCGGGAATCGAGGGTCAGCTATCGGGAGAGCCCGGTTCGCCGTCCCGGTGCTGGCGCGAGAGCCGCCACAAGAACTCCGGATCGTCATCCGGGCCGAGAATGCGCTTGTGGGCGGCCGAAGTCGTGCCGGTGCGGGCCGGTCGCTGTGGGCCGAAAGCTTTCCAGCACAGCATCGCGATGGTCACCAACGCGATGAGTGCCAACAGGTACGTCACGTCGTTCACCTCCTGTCACCGAGGGTAATCCGTGTCCGTACCCGCGGCACCGCGGAACTTCGAATAAGGGTTAGACGCGAGTCGCCTCGGTGGTGAGGGACCTGAGAAGTTGCAGAACTTCGGATTCGCGGAACCGGCGATGACCGCCCGGAGTCCGGAGTGAGCCGAGCCGTCCCGCGTGTGCCCACCGGGTAACGGTCTTCGGATCGACATGGAACAGGGCCGCCACCTGGCCGGGGGTGAGCAGGCTTTCCTGGCTGTTGACGGAACCCATTACGCGGCTCGCCGCGGTGAACGCAGTCATTCGCAAACCTTTCCGTTTTGTCAGATCCCTCATCAGTAGCGACATCGTTGCACCGCACCCCCTGTGTGTTCGAACAGTCTCGGTTTGGTAAAGGGGAAGTAATAGACAAAACGGATATCCGTACTGTGTTCGCGGTCACTTTTGACTCGCGAGTAGCGAACTCTCAGCGAATTCGCTCGCGCCCCCGCCGACGCGGGCCACCGCATATGCCCGATTCGTCGTCACCTAGGCTGAGGCCCGTGAGTGAGGCAACCCCATCCGAAGGTTCGGGCCGCAAACTGGCCCGCGATCTGGCCCTGTACACGGTGGCCCGGCTCGGCCTGGTCGTCGTCCTCGTGGCGGTCATCATCGGTGCCGCCAAGCTGGTGTCCGTGGAGGTGCCCCTCATCGTCGCGGCGCTGTTCGCGGTGCTCATCGCCCTGCCGCTGTCGATGGTGCTGTTCAAGACCCTGCGCACCCGGGTCAACCAGGACATCGCCGCCGTGGACGCCAAGCGCCGCAGCGATCGTGACCAGCTCATGACGCGCCTGCGCGGTGACGAGAAGTGACGGCCGGCCGATGAAACGCGTCGATCGCTACGCACCGCGCGAGTGGGTCGACAACGCCGTCCGGCTGATCGACGCCGATGCCCAGCGCAGCGCCGACACGCATCTGCTGCGTTATCCGCTGCCCGCGGCCTGGCGGGTGCAGCTGTACCTCAAGGACGAATCCACCCACATCACGGGCAGCCTCAAACATCGCCTGGCGCGGTCGCTGTTCCTCTATGCCATCTGCAACGGCTGGATCACCGAGGGCACCACCGTGGTCGAGGCGTCCTCGGGCTCGACCGCCATCAGCGAGGCCTACTTCGCGAAGTTGCTGGGCCTGCAGTTCGTGGCCGTCATGCCCGCTTCCACCTCGCCCGAGAAGATCGCGCTCATCGAGGCGCAGGGCGGACGCTGTCACCTGGTGCGGAAGTCGCCGGACATCTACACCGAGGCGGCCCGCCTGGCCCGGGAAACCAACGGTCACTACATGGATCAGTTCACGCACGCCGAGCGCGCGACGGACTGGCGGGGCAACAACAACATCGCCGAGTCGATCTTCCATCAGCTGGCGCTGGAGGCCCATCCGGTGCCGGATTGGATCGTGGTCGGCGCGGGCACCGGCGGTACCAGCGCGACCATCGGCCGCTACATCCGCTACCGGCGGCACGCCACCCGGCTGGCCGTGGTCGATCCGGAGAACTCGGCCTTCTACGGCGGATACGAGACCGCCGACTCGGCGTATCAGACGGGCATGTCCTCGCGGATCGAGGGAATCGGCCGCCCGCGGGTGGAGCCCTCGTTCGTCGGCCAGGTCGTGGACACCATGATCGAGGTTCCGGACGCCGGCTCGATCGCGGCGGCCCGGCACGCGAGTCAGGTGCTCGGCCGCCGGGTCGGCGGTTCGACGGGCACCAACCTGTGGGGGGCATTCGCCCTGATTGCCGACATGATCGCCGCCGGTCGGTCCGGCAGTGTGGTCACCCTGCTGTGCGACGGCGGAG
Organism: Nocardia sp. NPDC005978; assembly: GCF_040614455.1. NCBI lineage: Bacteria > Bacillati > Actinomycetota > Actinomycetes > Mycobacteriales > Nocardiaceae > Nocardia > Nocardia sp. NPDC005978. The sequence continues at coordinate 3,442 of NZ_JBEXUS010000164.1, read as the reverse complement.
ACCGTTATGCCGGAACCTATTTCAATGACGACTGGGTTGCCGGTCAGGGGCTGAGTCTGGCGGAACCCGCCGCGGTGCTCGCCGAATTCATGGCCACCGGTTCTTGGTCCGGCTAGTTTTCCCACGGCACGGCGGTCGGTTCAGAAGGGTTGATCACCCGTCGATTGGTTTGCTGTCAAGTTGCTGAATTGGCTGGGTTAGCGGTGATTCGCCATCGGCCGGGGTGCTCCGCAGGTGAGTGGGCGGTGTTTCACTCGTGCCGAAGGTGTTAATGGGGCTTGACGCGCGGGGCCTTTCCCGGGCGACTGGACGGGTGACCGCCGTGGGCTGATCGACCCCCGAACCGAGCACGAGCATCCACGACTGCAGGCTCGTGGAAGTCCGCCACATGTTCATCCGCAACTCGGTGATGGCCAGGGTTTCGGGATCGCGCACCAGCTTGGTCCGATCGCGCCGCTCGTTGGCCACCGTGTCGTTCCGCCACATGGCCGCGAACTCCGGACTCGCCATGCAGCGGTTCAGGATCCCCTGGATCCGATCGTCGTACCCGGTGCGGGCCAGCAGCAGCCGGAACGAGCTCACCGCCTGCTGCGCCTCGCCGGCCCAATCGACCAGTACGGTCCGCGACACCGGATTGAGCATCATCCATTCCAGATAGTTGCAGCCGGGGACGAGCTCGGGGAAAGCCTCCACATGCGCGGCGTTGACGGCCAGAATGTCCATGGTGCCGGAGATGAAGGCGGCGATCTTGGGGTTGAGCAGTTCCAGATACTCGAGATCGACCGGGCCGGGGTGGTCGGGCTCGATGCGCGGCAGCGGCCCTTCGGCCAGGGTGAGCGCGTATTCGAACTCCGCCGGCGCGAGTTCGAGTGCGGTGGCGAGTGATTCGATGACGCGGCGTGAGGGGTTCGCGCCGCCCTCGATCTTCGTCAGATAGGGGACCGACAGGTTGGCGAGCCAGGCGAGCTGCGGGCGGGTGCGATTGGCCGTGGTGCGGAGCCGGCGAATGTACTCGCCGAAGGTTGGAACTCCATTCATCACGCAGGTGCCCTCACTGATAGCCCGTTCTGGTTCAACAGTTTGAAACAACAACAAATCGGGAGTCGAGTTGGGTCAGTATCCGCGATCGGTCGCGGGCGTCGATGTCACGGACGGGTCGTGGGTCGAGGCGCCCTCGCGGACGCGGCCGGTGGTGGCCGAGCGGCGGGTGAGCGTCGCGGGGGAGTGCAATCGGGCGGGCGTCTCCGATCGCGAATCCCCGCCGGGTGCGCGCGAGCCCGAGGCGTACGGCCGGTATCGGGATCGCGACGGGGACGAGTGGGAGAAGGAGCCGCGCGGCTGGCTGCTGCGCTCGCAGGCGGGGGTGCCCGTCGAGTCGGACGAGGTGTGGGATTGGCACGACGGGCACGTGTGCGACTACGCGCCCTTCGAGCCGTGCCCGTGAGACCGCGCTGACGCGGCGTTTTCCGGAGGTTGTCAATTTTTGTTGACACACCCGGGGTGTCAACGTAAATTGACATTCATGAGTGAAGCGACGACTTTGGCGGCCGCGGCCGGCAGTCCGGACCCCCAGGTGGGGTTGCGGGCCGTGCTGGCTTTGCGCCGACTGCTCGAACGCCTCGAGTCCATCCAGGTAGCCAACGCCCGCACGCAGGGCTGGTCCTGGCAGGCCATCGCGGACGCGCTCGAGGTCAGCCGGCAGGCGGTCCACCAGAAGTACAACCGGAAAGGCGGCATCCGCTGATGTTCGAAAGATTCGCCAGGGCAGCCAAATTCACGGTGGTCGGGGCACAGGAGGAAGCCAGGGAACTGCGGTCGCCGGTCATCGACGTCCAGCATCTGTTCCTCGGCCTGCTCGCCGCACCCGATGCCGGACTGCACGAACTGCTCGCCGCGCACGGGCACACCGCCGAATCCGTGCGCGCCGCGCTGACCCGCACCCGGGCCGGTGAACCACTGGGCGAACAGGACGCCGAGGCGCTGCGGTCCATCGGCATCGACCTGGACGCGGTGCGCGAAAGCCTGGCCGAGACCTTCGGGGCGGATGCCCTGGAGCGCGCGGTGCCCGCCGAGGAGCCGCGCCGCGGTCTGTTCCGCGGCAAGGGCCCGGGGTTCGGGCACATCCCGTTCACCCGCGAGGCCAAGAAGATTCTCGAGCTCGCGCTGCGCGAGGCGGTGGCCCGCAAGGACGATCGCATCGAGGCCGGGCACATCCTGCTCGCGATCCTGCGCGCGCCGAACCCGGCCACCCGGGAACTGCTGGGCGCGGACCTCGAGCCGCTGCGCGCGGACGTGGCCGCCCATCTCGATCGGGCCGCGTGATTGTCACAGGTGATCATGAACCGGTGAGGTATGACCACCGTCGCGGGGCTTTCGCCCCTACGATCGGGGCATGACGCTCCTGCTACGTCTGCTCATCAACGGTGTCGCCATCTGGCTCGCGGCCGAATGGGTCGACGGCATCGACATCAAGAGTCCCGAGAACACCACGCAGAGCAAGCTGCTCGCCATCGCGGCGGTCACCGTGGTCTTCGCGCTGGTGAACACCCTGGTGAAGCCGCTCGTCAGTCTGCTGTCCCTGCCCTTCGTGATCCTGACCCTGGGGCTGTTCCTGCTGGTGATCAACGCGCTGATGCTGTGGCTGACCGCGGTGATCACCAACACCATCAGCTACGGGATCACGGTCAGCGGGTTCTGGGCGGCGGTGCTGGGCGCGATCATCATCACGCTGGTGAACTGGGTGCTCGGGGTGCTCGTTCCCGACAACTGAGGGCCGGCGCGGCGGGTTCGCGCCGGGCTTCAGCCGAAGGACAGCGCGAACTCGATCGCCAGCGACCAGACCAGCAGGGCCAGGCCGGTTCCCGCCAGCGCGGGGATCAGGTCGGGCCCGTTCTTGTTGCCGCGCACCGGCTCGTTGGCCTTGACGGCCAGCGGGAGCGCGACGAGCGCGACCAGCGCCCACGGGGTGCGCGCGGCCAGCAGCAGGGTCGCCGCGAACGGGATCGCGAGCAGCACGATGTGCAGTGTGCGGGTGCGCGTGTCGCCGAGGCGGACGGCCAGGGTGGTCTTGCCCGAGACCGCGTCGGTGGGGATGTCGCGCAGATTGTTGGTCACCAGCACGGCACTCGAGAACGATCCGACCGCCACCGCCCCGGCCAGCCCGGCCCAGTCGACCCGCCCGGCCTGCACGAACTGGGTGCCGAGCACCGCGACCAGGCCGAAGAAGACGAAGACCGCGATCTCGCCGAAACCGCTGTAGCCGTACGGGTTCCGGCCGCCGGTATAGAACCAGGCTCCGGCCAGGCAGGCCGCGCCGACCGCGAGCAGCCACCAGCTGCTGGTAGCCACCAGTATCAGGCCGAGGATCGCGCCCAGACCGAGGCAGCCCAGGGCCGCGGGGGGCACCCCGGCGGGGGGGGGCCGCGTGGTTGAGTCCACCCGC
>NZ_JBEXUS010000163.1:0-13453 GCF_040614455.1 Nocardia sp. NPDC005978 | reverse complement strand
GCCCGCTGTCCTGGACAGCGGGCGCGAGTGCGTTCCACGGGGCTCGGCCGCGGTCTAGCCGCAGCCCACGGTGTCCCGGCCGGCGTTGATGTCGTCGAGGGATTGCACTGCGCCGGACAGGTTTTCGATCTTCACCAGGCGCAGGCCGTCGGGGGTGCGCTGGGCGGCCTCGTTGCAGTTGGCGGCCGGGACCAGGAAGGTTTCGGCGCCGGCCTCGCGGGCGGCCATCATCTTGTACTGAATGCCGCCGATGGGGCCGACCTTGCCCTCGGGGTCGATGGTGCCGGTGCCCGCGACGAACTTGCCGCCGGACAGTTCGCCGGGGGTGAGCTTGTCGATCAGCGCCAGGGTGAACATCAGGCCCGCCGAGGGACCGCCGATCTCGGCCAGATTGAAGTCGACCTGCAGGGGGCCGGCCGCGAACTCGCCGGGGGTGATGCCCAGGTAGCCCTTGCTCGCGTCGTCGGGGCGCGCGCCCAGGGTAATCTCCGCGCTCTGCTGCACGCCGTCGCGGCGGAACACCACCGGGATCGCGGTGCCCGGCTTGGCCGAGGACACCGCCGACACCACGTCCTTGGCCGCGGCGATGGGCTTGCCGTCCACGGTCACCAGTTCGTCGCCCTTGTGCAGCACATCCTTGGCGGGGCCGTCCTCGGTGACCGCGCGCAGGCGCACCACCGTCGGCATCTTCAAGTAATGCAGCGCCGCCAATTCGGCATTGTCTTCGGAGTCCTTGAACTCCTGCTGATTGGATTCGTCGATCTTCTCGCGGGACACACCGGGCGGATACACCTCCGCGCGCGGAACCAGACCGTGTTCACCGTCGAGCCAGAGGCCGAAAGCCTCGAAAATATTCAGCTGATCGCGAACTGAGACCGTGGTCATATTCAAGTTGCCGGTGGTGGGATCGACGGGGACATCCCGCACCTCGACCACCTGTTTTCCGTTCACCTCACCGAGGGTGTTGAACGTCGGCCCGGGTCCGAGCGCCACGAACGGAACGGTGACGACGCTGCCTGCGATCCCCAGCACCAGAATGGGTATCAAGGCGGCGAGCAGGGTGAATATCCGACGGTTCACGCGGCCAAGGGTACTTGTCATGCACCCGATTGCCGCGCTCCGCTCGGCGGTTCGCGCCATGCGGGGCTCCAGTACCGTAGTGACTATGAGTGATTCTTCGTTCGGATTCTCGAACCGTGACGACGATCCGGAGCGCAAGCCGGGCGACGGGTCCGGTGGTTCCGGTGCGAACAATCCGTTCGGCTTCGGACCGGGCGGCTTCGATCCCTCGCAATTCGGGGGCGCGTTCGACCCCTCCAAGCCCGGCGGTGGTTTCGACCCCTCGCAGCTCGGCCAGATGCTCAGTCAGCTGGGTCAGATGTTCACCAGCATGAGCCAGCCCGGCGCGAGTTCCGGCCCGGTCAATTACGACCTCGCCAAGCGCCTGGCCCGCCAGCAGCTCGGGGCCACCGTCGCCCCGATCACCGCGGGCGCCCAGCGCGCGGTCACCGATGCCACGCATCTGGCCGAACTCTGGCTCGACGCGGCCACCACGCTGCCGGCCGGGGCCACCAGGTCGGTGGCCTGGACCCCGAACGACTGGATCGAGGAGACGCTGCCGACCTGGAAGCGGCTCTGCGATCCGGTCGCGGAACAGGTTTCGGGCATGTGGACCGCGACCCTGCCCGCCGAGGCCAAGGAATTCGCCGGCCCGATGATGGGCATGCTCGGGCAGATGGGCGGCCTGGCCTTCGGCTCGCAGCTGGGCTCGGCCCTGGGCCAGCTCGCCAAGGAGGTGCTGACCTCCACCGACATCGGCCTGCCGCTCGGACCGGACGGCACCTCGGCGCTGCTGCCCACGGCCATCGCCGAGTTCAGTGCCGGGCTCGAACAGCCCGAGAGCGAGATCCTGGTCTTCCTCGCGGCCCGCGAAGCGGCGCATCAGCGCCTGTTCGCGCACGTGCCGTGGCTGCGCCAGCAGGTGCTGGGCGCGGTGGAGGACTACGCGCGCGGCATCAAGATGGACTTCTCGGCCATCGAGCAGGCCGCGGCCGGGCTCGATCCGATGACCCTGGCCCAGGACCCGTCCAAGCTGGAGGAACTGCTCGCGCAGGGCACCTTCGAACCGCAGACCACGCCGGAGCAGAAGGCCGCGCTCGAACGGCTCGAAACCCTGCTCGCCCTGATCGAGGGCTGGGTGGAGACCGTGGTGACCGACGCGGTCGGCGACCGGCTGCCCGGTGCGGGCGCGCTCGCGGAGACGCTGCGCCGGCGCCGCGCCACCGGCGGGCCCGCCGAGCAGACCTTCGCCACCCTGGTCGGGCTGGAACTGCGTCCGCGCAAGGTGCGCGAGGCGGCGGCGCTGTGGCGGCGGCTGACCACCGACGCCGGCGTGGACAAGCGCGACGGGGTGTGGGCGCATCCGGACCTGCTGCCCGATTCCAGCGATCTGGACTCCCCGGCCGGGTTCATCGACACCATCCTGGGCGGCGGCACAACGGCTTTCGACGATCCGCTGGCCCAGCTGGCCGAGACCGAGGCGCGCGAGAAGGCCGAGCGCGAGGGTCGCGGGGACAAGCCGGAGGCCGATTCGGCCGATGGCGGCAAGGCCGATGGCGATGAGCCGGAAGGTGATTCGTCGGGCAATGCCTGACGGCGCGCGGGCGCGTCGGTAGCGCGGGAGCGCCGCCGACCCGTCGACGACGCGGACCGCTGGTCGCTCGCGAGCGGCACTGCCTGTGGATAACGCGGGCAAGCTCGATCGTGAAGTTGTGGACAACCCAGGAAAGCGCTGGTGATCAAGCGTTTCCCTGGGTTTTCGCGTTCTACGGGTCGCGCAGACTCGGAGCTATGACCACACTCGCTCGGACTTCGGGGCCCGCATTGGATCCGCGCATCACCGTGCTGCGGCGCACCGACGGGGCGGTGCAGTTGGGCTGGGACCCCGAGCACGCGGTCGTGCTGCGCGCCCCGGGCACTCCGCACCAGCTCTGGGAGCTGCTACACCTGCTGGACGGCATGCACACCCGGGCGCAGATCCGTTCCGAGGCAGCGGCTTTCGGCCTGGCGAAGGAACTCACCGACGCGCTGCTGGACGAGCTGAGCGCGGCCGGACTGCTACACGACGCGCCGCCACCCGCCCGGCTGCGGTCGGTGCGCGTGCACGGGCGCGGCCCGCTATCGGACGCACTGCTTGCCGGGGTACAGCGAATAGGGTTGCGGCCCAGCCGATCCCACGATACGAACACCTCCGGCCTGCTCCAGCCACATGGCAGCGGCGCGGGTGAGCCGTGCAGCGGTGGTCTACACGCGGCACACAGCAGTGGCCCGCACGATTCGCACAGCGGCGGGCCGCGCAAGGCGCACAACGGTGACTCGCGCGATTCACACGGCAGTGCCCCTCGCAAGGCGCACGGCGGCGGCCCGCACGATTCGCACAGCGACGGGCCACGCAACGCGCACAACGATGACCCGCACGAATCGCACAGCGACGGGCCACACACGGCGCACAACGGTGACTCGCGCGATTCACACGGCGGTAGCCCTCGCAAGGCGCACGGCGGCGGCCCGCACGATTCGCACAACGGCGGGCTACGCAACGCGCACAACGATGACCCGCGCGAATCGCACAGCGACGGGCCTCGCACGGCGCACAACGGCGGCCCGCCTGATTCACGCGGCAGTGGCCATCGCAAGGCGCATGGCGGCGGGCCGGGCGAGGCAGCCGGGCTCGTCGTGCTGGCCGACTCGCTCGTTCCGGACCCCATGTTGACGCAGCAGCTGGTGCGGAGGCGTATTCCGCATCTGCAGGTGCGGATCCGGGACGGGCGCGGGGTTGTCGGGCCGCTGGTGCTGCCGGGTACCTCCAGTTGTTTGCGCTGCGCCGATCTGCACCGCTGTGATCGCGAGCCGGAGTGGCCGCACCTGGCCGCGCAATTGCTGGGGCGGGCCGGGTACGCCGCGCCGGCGGTCATCGCGGCCACGGCGGCGCTGGCCCTGGCGGAGATCGCGGCGATCATGCGCGGCGCGGCCGATCGGCCGCCGGTGACCCTGGACACGACGCTGGAACTGGACCCGGAGATCTATCGCATCGCACGGCGGCCGTGGCCCGCGCATCCGCGGTGCGGTTGCGGCGCGTTCCAGCCGCTCTCCCAGCCGAAATCGCTGTCCCCGGCCCCGAACCGGCCGCGTGCGGCCATAGCCGGAAGGCTCGGATGTGATGGATCCCACTTACCGCTCCCACCCGCGAGAACGGTCAATTCCCATGGCGAACCGTCTGGGACATCGGCATGATGGTGGCGTGTCAGAGATTGTGAGCAAGCGCTCCTCCCGCAACGCCAAGTTGGCCAAGATTCCACTGGGTATCGCGGGCCGGGCCGCCGTGGGATTCGGCCGCAAACTCGTCGGGGGCGACAAGTCCGAGATCAACGCCGAGCTGAACCAGAAGGCCGCCGAACAATTGTTCGCGGTGCTGGGTGAGCTCAAGGGCGGCGCCATGAAGTTCGGGCAGGCGCTGTCGGTCTTCGAGGCCGCGGTGCCCGAGGAGTTCGGCGAGCACTATCGCGAGGCGCTGACCAAGCTGCAGGCCGCCGCGCCCCCGATGCCGACGGCCGCGGTGCATCGCCAGCTCGATCAGCAGCTGGGCACCGGCTGGCGGCAGCGGTTCAAGGACTTCGACGACGCGCCGACCGCCTCGGCGAGCATCGGGCAGGTGCACAAGGCCGTCTGGTCCGACGGCCGCACGGTCGCGGTGAAGGTGCAGTACCCGGGCGCGGACGAAGCCCTGCGTTCGGATCTCAAGACCCTCAATCGCATGGCGGGCATGATCGGTTCGCTCATTCCGGGCGCGGATGTGAAGCCGGTGCTGGCCGAGATCAGCGAGCGCACCGAGGAAGAACTCGACTATCGCATCGAGGGCGGGCATCAGCGGCAGTTCGCGAAGGCCTTCGACGGGCATCCGCGCTTCCTGGTCCCCAAGGTCATCGCCAGCGCGCCCAAGGTGATCGTCACCGAGTGGCTGGAGAACGCCACCCCCGTCTCGACGATCATCACCCGCGGCATGGAGGATCCGGCGGGCACGCTCGAGCTGCGCAATCGCGTCGCGGCCCAGATGGGTGAATTCCATTTCTCCGCACCGGCCATCGCGGGCCTGCTGCACGCGGATCCGCATCCGGGCAATTTCATGGTGCTGGAGGACGGCCGCCTCGCGGTCATCGACTACGGCGCCTGCGCGCCCCTGCCCAACGGATTCCCGCCCGAGCTCGGGCAGATGGTGGCGCTCGCGGTCGAGGAGCGCTTCGACGAGCTGGTCACGCTGATGACCACCAACGGCTGGGTGATCCCCGGAAAAACGGTGACGCATCAGGAGATTCAGGACTACCTGCGCCCGTTCACCGATCCCATCAAGACCGAGACCTTCCACTTCACCCGTAAATGGATGCAGCGCGTGGCGGGCAAGGCCACCGACATCTCCAACCAGGAAATGATCAAAACCGCTCGCGCCCTGCAACTCCCGGCCGAACACGTCATGATCTTCCGCGTCCTGGGCGGCTCCATCGGCATCTGCGCCCAACTCGACGCCGAACTCCCCTTCATGAAGCTGATGCAGGACTGGGTCCCCGGCTACAAGGAATACAGAACAGCCAGCTGAGTTTTCGGCCTCCGCTCCGCTCCGGCGGGTTCGCGGCCCTGTTGGCCCGCTTCTTCCCTCCCTCCGCTTCGCTCCCCCGCTCCACTCAGTCCAGAACCGGGCGGGCCGCGAACTGCGGGGTGGGGATATCCGGGGGGTAGGGCTATCTGCGGGGTGCTGCTTCATTCGACGCGGTCAGTCGAGTCGGAACCAATTGCCTTTAGACGCAAAACGACCCGCTTACGATGACGTAAGCGGGTCGTATGCGTTCAACTCCCCCGGCGCTTGGGCCGATCATGCCACCGCGACCTTGCGCGGACGGCCGCGAGGCCGCTTGCGGGCGATGACCACACCCTGATCGAAGATCTCGCCGCCCCAAACACCCCAGGGCTCAGCGCGATCGATCGCGGCGGTCAGGCAGCCCTGACGGATGGGGCACTCGGCGCAGAGCGTCTTGGCCTCTTCCAGCTGGGCGGGGGACTCGGCGAACCAGAGATCGGGGTTGAGCCCGTCCCGGCAGGGCAGAGTGGTGGTGACGCCCCGGCGGATGCGGGGGGTGGAAGCCACGGTGTTGCGGCATGTCACGCGGTCACGGGTAACCGTGTTGGACACGTCGTGCTCCTTCAGCTCGTGCAGTGGTCGTCTTGTGGAAGACATTTGCGGTGGTTGTTCCGCGAAACCGGTGCCGGTGGCTGGAGGCCGATAAAACAATGGCCACGGTTTCGCGGTGTGCGATCCGTGGCCAGGAGGTACGGGGGGTGTCCCCGTTATCCGAGTCGACTTCGGTGTCGACTCCTGATCACGTTCGCTGGGTGGGTGTTACGACGGCGGGCTGCCCGCAGGTTCGCCGGGCTCTCGCCCGTTTCATCCGCGATGACACCGGTGGCCACATACGCGGCTCCCGGGTGCTGCCAGCCCGCCTCGGGCTTGTCCTGATCAACGATCGTCTTCATCGCTTGGGCTTTGGTTGCAAAACCCTGAAGACCAAGATCGCTGCCGCTGGACAGATGAATCCCCTGGTCGGCGAGGATCCCCTGGGAGGCCGAGGCAACGGAGACAGCAGACGCCATCGCCAAATCGCCGCCGATGCGGAACGACATGGTGTTCACGTTGTTGTTCATTGCCTTGCCTCCGTCCTGCACTCGTTGCGATCAATTCATCTGCACGACCGGGAGCACTCCCGGTTGCATGGGAACTACCCTAGGTACATATACGCGAGCACACAACCTATTTTTGACCAGCGGTTTTACGGTCTTGCGGACAGCAAATCAGAAGCGAAGAGTCGCAACGCGGTTGGGCCGGGCCGCACGGCCCCGCGTGACGGAGATCAACCGCGGTTCCGGAGATCGAATCCGGGTCCGGGCGGCCGCGAGCCCGGACCACCCGCGCGCGGCCGGCTCAGTCCCGCTGCCGGGCCCGCACGATCGCCAGCACATCCGCGCCGTAGGTCTGCAGCTTCTTCGCGCCGATACCGGGGATGGCGACCAGCGCGCGATCGTCGGCAGGGCGCTGTTCGGCGATGGCGGTCAGGGTGGTGTCGCTGAACACCACGAAATGCGGCAGGGACAGCGCGTCGGCCTTGTCCTTACGCCATTCGTGCAGGGCCGCGAGCAGCTCGGTGTCCACATCGGCCGGGCAGCGCGTGCACCGGCCCAGCATCGTGGCCTGGGTGTTGAGCAGCGGTCTGCCGCAGACGCGGCAGGTGGGGTGCAGGCGTTTGGGACCGCGGCGATCGGTGACCGGCTGGGCGATGCGCGAGGCCGGGGAATCGTCGGGGACCAGGCCGACCAGGAAGCGGGAGCGGCGGCGCACCTTGCGCCCGCCCTCCGAACGCGCCAGCGCCCAGGACAATTGGAGGTGTTCGCGGGCGCGGGTGACGCCCACGTAGAGCAGCCGGCGCTCCTCTTCGAGGCCCGCCTCGTCCGAGACCGCGGCGTCGTGACCCAGGACGTGCTGGATCGGCACGGTGCCGTCGGCCAGGCCGACCAGGAACACCGCGTCCCATTCGAGGCCCTTGGCCGCGTGCAGCGAGGCCAGGGTGACCCCCTGCACGGTCGGTGGGTGCCTGGCCTCGGCGCGGGCGGCGAGTTCGCGCAGCAGCCCGGCGAGCTCGAGTTCGGGGTCGTGCGTGGCCAATTCCTCGGTGAGGGCGACCAGGGCAACCAGCGCGGACCAGCGTTCGCGGGCCTGCACGCCGACGGGTTCCTCGGTGGTCAGCCCGATGCGGGCCAGCACCGCCCGGACCAGGGTCACCAGTTCGGGACCGCGGGCGTCGGGCAGATCGTCGCGGGCTCCGGCCTGGCGCAGGGCCTGCACGGCCTGGCGGACGTCGGGCCGGGCGAAGAAGCCCTCGCCGCCGCGCACCTGGTACGCGATGCCCGCCTCGGTCAGGGCCTGTTCGTAGGCTTCGGACTGGGCGTTGATGCGGAACAGCACGGCGATCTCGGCGGCGGGCACGCCCTTGCCGAGCAGTCCGGTGATGGCCTTGGCGACGGCGGCGGCCTCGGCGGGCTCGTCGTCGTATTCGGCGAAGGCAGGTTCCGGGCCGTCGGGCCGCTGGCCGATGAGTTGCAGGCGCGTGCCCGCGATGCGGCCGCGGGCGGCGCCGATGACGCGATTGGCGAGCGAGACCACCTGCGGGGTGGAGCGGTAGTCGCGTTCGAGCCGTACGACGGTGGCCTCGGGGAAGCGGCGCGAAAAGTCCAGCAGATAGGACGGACTCGCACCGGTGAAGGAGTAGATGGTCTGGTTGGCGTCGCCGACCACGGTCAGATCGTCGCGATCGCCCAGCCACGCGTCGAGCACGCGCTGCTGCAGCGGGGTGACGTCCTGGTATTCGTCGACCACGAAGCTGCGGTAGCGACCGCGGAACTCCTCGGCGACCGAGTTGTAGTCCTCGAGCGCGGCGGCGGTGTGCAGCAGCAGGTCGTCGAAGTCGAGCAGCAGGCCCTCGGAGGTGGTCTTGATCGATTCGTAGGCCGCGTAGACCGCCGCGACCTTGTTCGCCTCGTAGGGTGCGTCGCGTTGCAGGCGGGCGACCGCGGCCGCGTAGTCCTCGGGGGCGATGAGCGAGCCCTTGGCCCATTCGATCTCGCCGGTCAGGTCGCGCAGGGTGTCGGTGTCGGTGGCCAGTCCGGAGCGGCCCGCGGCCTGGGCCACCAGCGGGAACTTGCGGTCGATGAGCCGCCACGGCACGTCGCCGACGACCTGCGGCCAGAAGTATTTGAGCTGGCGCAGGGCGGCCGCGTGGAAGGTGCGGGCCTGTACCTGCCCGGCCTCGCCGCCCAGGCCCAGCGCGCGCAGGCGGCCGCGCAGCTCCCCGGCCGCGCGGGCGGTGAAGGTCACCGCGAGCACCTGATCTGCGCGCACGTGCCCGGCCGAGACCAGGTGCGCGATGCGATGGGTGATGGTGCGGGTCTTGCCCGTTCCCGCGCCGGCCAGCACGCAGACCGGGCCGCGCGGTGCGCGTACGGCTGCCGCCTGCTCGGCATCGAGGTCGTCGAGCCGGAGTTTGGCCTGCTGTGCGGCGGCGGCAGTCACGCGCACCATCATGACAGTGCCGTCCGACAGCGCGCCCGCCCGTCGCCCAACCCGCCGGGATCGCGCCGGAAGTCACCCGGCGGACCTGCCACAACCGCGCTCGCCCCGCAGCGTTCGACGTTCGGTACCACCGCTGCCACGCGAGGCACGAGTCAGCAGTGGTCGTGGCGACGCACAGCCCCACTCGGCGGTACGACACGCCCCGAAGCGCCGGCACTCGTGGGCGACACCGCGAACAGGTGCCCGTCCGGCCCGCACTCGGCGGTACGTCGGGTCGCGCCTCAGGGCGCGCGGGGACCGCGGCGGTTAGCGTGCGGGGATGGCCGAGGATGGGAAGACCGGGGGCGCGCAGCGGACGAACTGGTTGGAGCTGTTCTTCGATCTGGTGGCGGTGGCCGGGTTGGTGCAGCTCACGCATCTGCTGCGGCACGGGCCCTCGTTCGGGTACTTCGCGTTGTATCTGCTGCTCTACCTTGCTTTTTGGACGGCGTGGGCGTGTATCACGCTGTACAGCGACATCGCGAGTGATCGGACGCATCCGGCGCTGATGCTGGCGGCCATGCTCGGGCTGGGGGTGATGGCGGCGGCGGTCGCGGGGGTGCCGGAGCGGCATGCGACGACCTTCGCGGCGGTGTACGTGGTGCTGCGGGTCGCGACCGCGCAGGCCTGGGGGCGCGGGTTCGTCGTGGTGGACTGGCCGACCGCGCAGCTGTCGTTCGGGGTGCTGCCGTGGATCGTCTCGCTGTGGGTGGACGCGCCGTGGAAGTACTACCTGTGGGGGCTCGGGCTGGCGATCGACCTGTGGCTGATGTTCGCGATCAGCGGTGAGCGGCTGCTGAGCGAGATGCAGGACCGGCTGGATCGGCGACTGCGGAAGTCGCGGCGGTTCCAGGGCGTCACCGCACCGAAACTCCGTGCGGTGCACGCGAATCCGGAGCACCTGGGCGAGCGGCTCGGGTTGTACGTGATCATCGTGCTGGGCGAGGGCGTGATCACCGTGATCGACGCGGTGGGCGGGGAACTGTGGACCGCCGAGATACTGATGCTCGGGCTGGGCGCCTTCCTCATCCTGACCGGGCTGTGGGCGCTGACCCTGCGGTTCGGTCCGGTGCCCCGGCTCATCAGCGGGGTCGACGGCGGGCGGGGCCAGCTGCCGTGGCAGCACATCATGGCCACGCACTGCTGGGTCACCGGCGCGCTGGCGACCATCGCGGCGGGCCTGGGACTGACGATCTCGCACGCGAACGAGCACCTGTCCGCGGGTACCGGCTGGGTGCTCGGCGGCGGCCTCGCAGCGTACTTCGGCTTTGTCGGGGTGAGCGGGCTGCGCAGCGGGGCGCGCTGGCAGTCCCTGTTCACACATCCGCTGCCATGTATCGCGGCGGCGCTCCTGCTCGGGTGGCTGGCCCCGCACATCGGGCCGGTACCGCTGGTCTACGGGCTGGTGCTCGTCATCGCCTGGGCGCTGCTGTGGCAGTCGTACGCCGACGGGAAGCTGCGGCGCGACGGCTCCGGCCCCGCGCGGCCGCACCGCGAGCCGCGCCCGCACCGGCGCCGCGGGGAGCGGTGATCCCCCGGTCGCGGCGGCGAGCCGAGGACCGGTGATCCCCGGTTCGCGGGCACCGGGGAACACGATCGGCGGGGTTCGCGTTGCATATCGCGTGACTGCAACCGACTTGACCATGTACTCGACGACCTGGTGTGGCTACTGCCGCCGGCTCAAGAAGCAGCTCGACGAGTCGGGCATCACCTATACGGTGATCGACATCGAAGAGAATCCGGATGCCGCCGAGTTCGTGGGCAGCGTCAACAACGGCAACCACGTGGTGCCGACCATCAAGTACCGCGACGGGTCCACCGCCACCAATCCGACCCTGGTGCAGGTGAAGCAGGCCCTCGCCGCGATCTCCTGACCGCGGGACGCCGAAGCCGCACACCCTGACGTTTCCGAGTGTGCGGCTTTTCGCCGTCCCGGGCGGTCCCGGGGCGGCCTCGAATCAGTCCTGGGCGGCCCAGGATTCGACGATCGTGCGGGCGATGGAGATCGAGCCGGGCAGCAGCAGGCGCGATTCGGTGCGCGCCGCGCCCCACTCCCCCGCCGCGAGGGCCGCGCGCACCTCGGCCCGGGTGAACCAGTGCGCCTCGGCGATCTCGCCGTCGTGGAAGGTCAGTTCCTGCTCGGGATCGGCCACCGCGGAGAAGCCCAGCATGAGCGAGCGCGGGAACGGCCAGGGCTGGCTGCCGAGGTAGCGGATGTCGGTGACGTCGACGCCGACCTCTTCGCGCAGTTCGCGTTCCACGCAGCGTTCCAGTGATTCCCCGGTCTCGACGAAACCGGCGAGCAGCGAGAACAGGCCCTCGGGCCAGGTGTGCTGTCGCCCGAGCAGGACGCGGTCGCCGCCGTCGTGGACGAGGCAGATGACGGCCGGGTCGATGCGCGGGAATTCCTCGTGCCCGGCTTCGCTGGTGCGTGACCAGCCGCCGTTGGTGACGGCGGTGGGGCTGCCGTCGGTGGCGCTGTAGCGCGCCTTGTCATGCCAATTCAGCAGGGCGATGGCGGTGGAGAGCAGTCCGGTGCCGAAGTCGTCGAGGTTCAGCGTGGCCCCGGCGGCCCGCAGGTCCGAGAGCGTGCCCTCGATGTCGTTGTCGCGCACCGCCCACAGGTGGATCTCCCCGTCCACGCCGAGGAAGACCGCGTCGGCGGCGGGTTCGGCGGACAGCGTGACCGCGGCCTCGAGCACCACCGTGCCACCGTCGATGAGCACCTGCCCCCGCCGGTTCATCCGCAGTAACTTCGCCTGCGCCCAGCCCTCTTTCAGGGCCTGTTCATCGGAGCGCAGGTGCTCCGCTCGATCGAGCGTCGTACGAGACAAGACCGGGACAGCATTCAGCTGAAAACCTGACACAGCATCGACAGTAGCGCCAGGGTCCGAGCTCAGCTCTGCACCCTGCGGAGATACAGGAGTTTGTCGGCGGATTCGAGGGCGTCGACCTCGGGGTCGCCGACGCGGATCAGCACGCCGTTGCGGACGACGCCGAGCACGATATCGCGCAGATGCCGTGGGGAGCCGCCGATTTCCTCGGGTTCGGCCTCGCGTTCGGAGATGGCGAAACCGGCCTCGGGGGTCAGCAGGTCCTCGATCATCTCCACCACGCTGGGGGTGGTGGTGGCGATGCCGAGCAGGCGGCCCGCGGTCTCGGACGACACCACCACCGAGTCGGCGCCGGATTGGCGCAGCAGATGGGTGTTCTCGGCCTCGCGGACGGCCGCGGAGATGCGCGCCTTGGGGTTGATCTCGCGGGCGGTGAGGGTGACCAGCACCGCGGTGTCGTCGCGGTTGGCGGCGACCACGATGGACGAGGCATGTGCGACGCCGGCCAGGCGCAGCACGTCGGATTTGGTGGCCGAGCCGTGCACCGTCACCAGACCGGCGTTGGCGGCCGCCTCGAGGACCGTCGGGTCGGTGTCCACGACCACGATGTCACCGGGCTGGGTGCCGTCGGCGAGCATGGCGTCGACCGCGGTGCGGCCCTTGGTGCCGTAGCCGACGACGACGGTGTGGTTACGCACGGTGTGCCTCCATCGCTGAATCTTGAACGCCTGCCGGGACCGTTCGGTCAGCACCGAGAGCGTGGTGCCGACCAGGACGATGAGGAAGAGGATCCGCAGCGGGGTGATGACGAGAATATTGACCAGCCGCGCGGTCGGGGTGGCCGGTGTGATGTCGCCGTAGCCGGTGGTGGAGAGCGAGACCGTCGCGTAGTAGGCGCAATCGAGCAGCGACATCTCTTCGCGCGCGTTGTCGTGGTAGCCCTCGCGGCCGATGTAGACGACCATGGTCGCCGCGCCCAGCAGCAGCACGGCCATGAGCAGCCGTTTGGTCAGCGAGCGCCACGGACTGGACTCGGTGGCCGGAATGCGCAGGATGCCCACCAGCGCGAAGTCGGGGCGATCGGTGAGCCGGCCCAGACCACGTGAGTTCTCACCGAACACGCGAATCACCGGTCATTTCGGGGATGTCTTCCTGCGGCACAGGACCGGAGCGTACCCGGCGCGCACCCACTCCGTGGTGTCGAGCGGGGCGCGTCGCGAACTACCGGGTGGGGTCGGGCGGCAGGAACTCCGGATCGGGCGGTGGCTCGAAGTCGAAGGGGAACCCATCCTGTTCGGGCGGCGGGGGCGGGGATTCGTCCCAGCCGCGCAGGGTGTCGACGTCGATCGGCTCGAAGTCGGGTTCGGGCGGCAGGTCGAGCCGGGCGCGGCGATCGGCGGCCGCGGCGCGC
>NZ_JBEXUS010000162.1:0-13586 GCF_040614455.1 Nocardia sp. NPDC005978 | reverse complement strand
TGTAATGCCACGATTAGTGGAGCTAAGGGGACTCGAACCCCTGACCCCCACACTGCCAGTGTGGTGCGCTACCAGCTGCGCCATAGCCCCGTGTTCAGTTCTCGCTCGCGGGGCGTGCCCCGCTTGCTTGAACGAAGTTACACGACGCGTGTCGGACAAACCAAATCGCCTGCGTAAAGGCTGGCAATGACGATCTTCCGGGGGTAGCCTCGAACACATGTTCGACAGCAGAGAGGTGGAGGCGATGGGCGACGAAGAGCTGATCGATGCGCTGCGGCGGGCACATGGAGCAGCGGCTTTCGCGCACGCGGCGGAGGTCACGGCGGTGCGGGAGGTGTATCGGCGGCATCGGGCCGAGAACGCCGCGCCCGGGCCCGGCGGGACGCGGGCCGGCGAGTTCGCGGCCGCCGAGATCGCCGTCGCCGTGCAGGTCAGCGAAGGCGTCGCCGCCGCGCTCATCGACATCGGACTCGCGCTCGACTCGCTACCGCAGACCAAGCTCGCCTTCGCGGCCGGGCGCATCGACCTCTCCCGCGTGCAGGTGATCGTGGAGAGCATGCGCGGGCTCACCCGCGAGGTGCGCGAAGTCCTCGAACCCCGGCTGATCGACACCGCTATCCGCTCGGATCCCGCGCGGCTGCGGCAGACAGCGCGACGCTGGCTCATTCGCCTCGACCCCGACGGGGAGCGGCGGCGGCGCGAAGCGCGCGAGGAGGACCGCGACATTCGTATTCGCGCGGTCGAGGACGGGATGGCGGTGTTCGACGGGCTGCTACCCGCGGCCGGCGCGCAGACCCTGGCCATGCGACTGCGGGAGATGTCGTTGCAGGTCTGCGACCACGACCCGCGCAGCATGCCGCAGCGGCGCTCGGACGCGCTCGTCGCGCTGGCCGAGGGCAGCACGCAGCTGGGCTGCCGGTGCGGGCGAGGTAAGGCGTGCCCGGCCGCCGTGGCACCGGTCAGCACCAGACGGCCGCTGGTGCAGGTCGGAGTTTCCGCGGACACGCTGCTGGGATTGCGGGACGATCCGGCTTTCCTGGCGGGATACGGGCCGATCGATCCCGCGCTCGCGCGCACGCTCGCCGAACACGCTCGGTTCCAGGTGATTCCGGAGTACTTCCCGGACGAACCGCAGCCCGAGCCCGAGCGGGAGGAAGAGTCGACCCAGGCCGAGCAGCCTGACGAGCCAGCGGCGGCCGATCCCGTTCAGCAGCAGCGCAAATCCACGATGAACACAGCCGCGGTGCGCGTGGAGATCGAAGTACCGCGACCCGTCGTCAACGACACGACGCTCAGACCCGGTCAGGTGCATCCCAGTTCGCGGCGGCCGCAGACCGAGGCCGCGCTCTGGGCCAAGGCGAACCGAGAGAGACTGAGCGCCAGGCCGATCGACGACTGGTCCCGGCCCGAGCGGCTCAACCCGCACGCGCCCGCCGCGCGAGCGGACGAGCCGAAGCCCGCGGAGTCGCCGGATTCACCACCGGTGGTGGCGTATTCGGTCGACCGGGGGAATCTGGTGCCGCGCGTGCAGCTGCGTCCCTTCATCGCCGCGCCCCCGCGCGAGGTGCGCGCCGTGGACGGGCACTGCCGCTTCCCGGGCTGCACGATGCCCGCCGCCGAAACCATTGTCGCGCAGTTCAAACCGGCCAGAGCACTACGCGCGGTCCCCTCCGACCCCGCCGCGAGATCGGTGCTGTGCAGCCACCACTGCCGCCTGAAGCTGCTGGCGGACAGCGGAAAACAGCCCTGGCGTGTCTATCTCTCGGACACCGATCACATGCGCTGGATCGACCCGAGCGGCGAGTCACACGAAACCATCCGCGAGGGCGCGCGCTATCTGTTCCCGCACACCGACCTGGACGCCCCCACCTGGCCGAATGCCCTGCGCCGCCCCCACACCGACCTCCCCATTCCCCGCCCCTTCCCGGTGGACCTCGCCTACCCCCTGGAGTCCCACCCCCTGATCCACGCCCAGCTGTCCCGCTGCACGCCGGAGAACGACATCCCCGAGCCGGCCACCCGCACCGGAACCCACTGACCGCGAACAGCTCTGCGGCGAACCTTCACGCCTCCCCGAACCAGGAGCCGACCGCCCACGTTGACCCGAGGTTTGTCCCGACCCTCGGTGCCGTGGCCGGTCGACGGCTCCCTGCCAGGAGTGCGGTCCGTCCGGTGGCCCCACCGGGCGGACCGCATTCCGCCTATCTCTTGCGCCCGAACCGAAACCCACGACCACGGGGCCGCATTCCGGTGCGGCTCCCCGCCCGGGGTGCGGCCCTCCTGTCCACTCGATGGGCCGCACCCCAAACGTGTTCGTCCACAGCGGAATCCCGGGCCGCGGTCCCAGGCATCCCGCATGCTGGGCTCATGAGCACGGACCCCGGTGCGACCGCCGACAGTTCGGATCCCCTGCTGCTCGAGCAGCGGCGGCGACTGCTGCGAGAGCGGCTCGAGGCGCTGCGGCACGAGGTCGCCGACCTGGCGCAGGCGTATCGCGCACTCCCCGAAAGCGGGCTGCTGCTGGACACGCCCGGGGTCGGTGCGCTCACCTCCCCGCACTACTGCGTCGCCGGCGCCACCGAGGTTTTCGAGGAGGCACTCCTCGAACTAGACGCCGCCGACGACGCACTGGGCCGCGCCGGGAACTACACCGGCAGACTGCGCCGCGCGGTACTCGACGGCTGAACGCGGGGTGGCCTACGGGACCGACCGCCGCCACACGCCGTGCGGTCACACCGTCCGTCCGGACTGTCCAAGCGAATCGAACGCTCCGATGCACGACGGGTGGGTTCCCTCGACGAACTCCGCGAAGTGAAGATCACCCGGGATTCACCACCCGCGCAGCGGCTCTCGAACGAGACACGAACTCGGTGCTTCGGGTCCGGGTACGCACAGCTCGCAGTTCAGTGGTGCGTGCCGCTCACCCCTGCGGCCTGGGGGTCACAGACCGACAGCGCGCAACCATCTGCCGACGACGTGGTGGGCAGCCCGAGCCACCCACCGCCGGAGAGAACCTCGGGACTACTTGCCCGCGTTCAGGACCCAGTCGCTGTCGTTCACATCGACCTTCTTGCCGTCCACGAAAACCGTCGGGGTCGCGGCCTTGTCGCTGCCCAGGGCCGACTTCAGGGACGTGATCGCGGACTCGGCGTGGTTGCGGGCCGTGTCGAGGCGGTCGCCGGTGATGATGCAGCTGACCACGTCGGCGGACGCGCCGGAGTTCTTGGCCAGGGCCGCCAGGGCCGCGTTGTCGTGGTCGGCGGCGCGTTCCTCGGGCTGGTCGGTGGTGAACAGGGCGGTGTGGAACTTCGCGTAGACGGGGCCGTCGCCGGCCTGGGCGACGCACTCGTTCGCCGCCACCGCGCGGGTCGAGTAGTCCTTGCTGCGCGAGGCGTCGTCGAGGAAGTTCACCAGGCGGTACCGCACGGCGATCTTGCCCTCGTCGACCTGCTGCGCGATCTCCTGGCCGTAGCGGCGCTCGAGCTGGCCGCAGGCGGGGCACAGCGGATCCTCGTAGATCTCAACGGTTTTGGTGACGCCGGACTTGCCGAGCACGATCGCGCCGTCGGAGTCGAGGGCGACGCTCACCGCCGGATCATGGGAGGAGCCGTATCCGTCGTTGCGCACCTCGTCCCCATTGCCGCCGCTCCACTGCATGACAGCGAAGACGATCAACCCGATCACGACCACGGCTACCGCCGCGAGGGCATAGGTGGTCCTGCTCGAGACCGGCCGCGGAGTGTGTTTCGTAGACGGTGTGCTCACCCCGCCCACTCTGCACCACCGAGCGCCCGAACGCCCACCCACCCCGCCGAGAGAGCCCCGCACCCTTCGCGCTCGAACGCACGCCGCCTGCTCGGTCCGACCACGACAGCGGCGCCGAGTGGGACGCGAAACTGCGAACCCTCATCGCGCGCCCGGTCTCTCATGCGGGGGTCTCGCTCCCCGCCGGCGACCACGCCACCGTCGACGGCACAGGATCCTCCGCGCCACGCACACCCGCACCGCACGCTTCCGCACCGCGTGCTGCGTCACGCCCGCCGCATCGGCGGGCCACCCCGCCTCACACCGCCGGCGTCGGCGCGGTCTCCTTGCGGTGCAAGGTCTCCGGCACCGCCAGCCACGCCGCGGTCGCCGAGGCCAGCAGCACGCCCGTCACCGCCAACGCCAGCCCGTACGACACCTGATCCGCCAGCAGCCCGATCAAGTACGGCCCCAGGAACGTTCCGAGGTCGGCCGACATCTGATACCCCGCCAGCACCGGCCCGCCCCGGGTATTCGGCCCGACGATGTCGGCCACCGACGCCTGCAGCGCGGGCGAGAACATGCCCGACCCCAGCCCCGCCACCGCGGACGCCACCAGGAACCACGGCAGGCTCGGAGCCAGCCCCAGCCCGGCGGTGCCGACGGCGCAGACCAGCGTGCCCGCGATCAGGAACGGCTTGCGGCCCAGCGTGTCCGACCAGCGCCCGGACAGGAACAGCACCGCCGCGTTGCCCGCCGCGAACACCGTCAGCGCCACCCCGGCCATGGCCGCGCCCTCGTCGAGCACCTCCACCACGATCAGCGGCACCAGCGCCATGCGCACACCGAAAACCGCGGCGCCATTACCGAAGTTGGACCACAGCGCCGCCCGGTAGGCGGGGTTCGCCAGCCCCTCGCGGAAGGTCATGACCCGCAGCCCGCCGGCCGATTCGGGCGTGACCAGTGGGGAATCCTTCAGCGCCACATACACGATGAGCGACGCGATGAGCAGCGCCACGCAGTAGATCAGGAACGGCGCGCGCAGGCCGAGGAAGGTCAGCGCGCCGCCGACCAGCGGCCCGCTGATCGATCCGATGAGAAAACTGGTCGAGTACACCCCGGACACCCGCCCGCGCTCGGCGGGCGGGGACATCCGAATCACCAGCGCCAGTGAGGACACCGTGAACATGGTCGACCCGATGCCGCCCAGCGACCGCAATACCAGCAGCTGCCAATAGGTCTGGGCGAACGCGCACGCGCCGGTGGACACCGCCACGATGATCAACCCGGTGAGATAGACCGGCCGCTCCCCCAGCCGCTGCATGAGCTTGCCGCTCATCGGCGCGAAGATCAGCCGCATGAGCGCGAAGGCGCTGATGATGAACGAGGCCGCGGCGACCCCGACCCCGAAACTGCGCGCGAACTGCGGCAGGGCGGGCGCGACGAGCCCGAATCCGATGGCGATCGTGAAGGCCGACCCCACCAGTACCCAGATCTCGACCGGCAGGGCTTTGGACTTACTCACCGGATAGTGCCCGTCCCACCATCTCCTCCGCGGCCGCCTGCACCTGCGCGAGATGCTCGGGGCCCTGGAACGATTCCGCGTAGATCTTGTACTTGTCCTCCGTGCCGGACGGGCGGGCGGCGAACCAGGCGTTCTCGGTGGTCACCTTCACCCCGCCCAGCGGCGCGCCGTTGCCGCGGGCCCGGGTCTGAATGCCGGTGATCGGTTCGCCGGCGATCTCTGTCGCGGTAATCATGTCCGGCGTCAACGCCGCCAGCCGCGCTTTCTGTTCCACGGTGGCGGCCGCGTCGATCCGGTTGTAGGCCGGGCTGCCGTACCGCTTCTCGAGCTCGGCGTAGCGGGTGGACGGACTCTGCCCGGTGACCGCGGTGATCTCCGCGGCCAGCAGCGAGAGCAGGATGCCGTCCTTGTCTGTGGTCCACACGGTGCCGTCCATGCGCAGGAACGACGCCCCGGCGCTCTCCTCGCCGCCGAAAGCCAGGCTGCCGCTGAACAATCCGGGCACGAACCATTTGAAGCCGACCGGAACCTCGTACACGTCGCGGCCCAGCACCCCGACCACGCGATCGATCATCGAGGACGTGACCACCGTCTTGCCGATCTTGGTCAGCGCGTCCCACCCCCTGCGATTGGCGATCAGGTACTCGATCGCCACCGCCAGGTAGTGGTTCGGATTCATCAGGCCCGCATCGGGAGTCACGATGCCGTGCCGGTCGGCGTCGGCGTCGTTGCCGGTGGAGATGTCGTAGTCGTCGCGAATCGCCACCAGCGAGGCCATGGCGTAGCGCGAGGACGGATCCATCCGGATCTTGCCGTCGCTGTCCAGGGTCATGAAGCGCCAGGTCGGATCGACGAACGGATTGACGACCTCGAGTTCGAGGTCGTACCGCTGCCCGATCTCCTCCCAATAGTCCACGCTCGCACCGCCCATGGGGTCCGCGCCCAGCCGGATCCCGGCGCCGCGCACGGCGTCCAGGTTCAGCACGTTGGGCAGGTCACCGATGTAGCGGTCGAGATAGTCGTAGCGTTCGACCTTGCCGGCCAGCGCCGCGGACAGGCTGGTGCGCTTCACGTCGGCGAGCCCGCCGCGCAGCAGTTCGTTGGCGCGCGCGGCGATGGCGTCGGTGGCCACGGTGTCGGCGGGCCCGCCGTGCGGCGGGTTGTACTTGAAGCCGCCGTCGCGCGGCGGATTGTGCGAGGGCGTGACCACGATGCCGTCCGCCTGATGCCGGGTGCCGCCGCGGTTGTGCCGCAGCACCGCGTGACTCAAAGCCGGTGTGGGCGTGTACCTGTCCCGCGCGTCGATCATGGTGGTGACGTCGTTGGCGGCGAGCACCTCGAGCGCGGTGGTCCACGCGGGCTCGGACAGCGCGTGCGTGTCACGGGCCAGATACAGCGGCCCGGTGATGCCGCGACTCGCCCGGTACTCCACGATCGCCTGCGTGATGGCGAGGATGTGCGCCTCGTTGAAGGCCACGTCGAGGCTGGATCCGCGATGCCCCGAGGTTCCGAAGGACACCAGCTGCGCGGGCACGGACGGATCGGGAATACGGCTGTAGTACGCCGTCACCAGATGGGCGATGTCCTCGAGATCCGTGGGCCGCGCGGGCCGGCCCGCGCGATCGTGAGCCATGCTCGCACCGCCCTTCCGTATCGCCTGCGCCCGGCTGGTCATCAACATCACGACCCCACCCGCTGCCCGGACCAGGTCCCGGGGCGGGTCACGGCCGGCCTTGCCGCGACGCCGATCACGACGTTCGCCACCGCATAGCTGTCAACGCCCTCCTCAGCCCATCGAATCGTTGCACAGCCGAACAGACCGGGTGCGGCCGGTGCCCCGGGAAGCCCTATTCCCGCGGCGCCGAACTCCCAATGCTGCGCTCCCACAGGGTCCGGCGGGCCCGCCGCCCCCGATTCGGCGACGTTCACCATCGGTGTGCCCGGTCCACAGACCCTAGCGAATCGCGGGGCCCGCACGCGATCGGGCAGATAGCGGGCTGTCATGCCGACCATATCGCCCCGTGCCGCCGGTGCGACCGTCATCGCCGAACCTCGCCCATCACGTGCCCCCGTTCCGTCGCGCCGTACCGATATCCACCGTGCCACGCCCGTTCCCGCCACGGTCGCGCCCGGCCATATCGACCACCTCCCCCCCGAGGTGGCCGGGCGCGGAAGGGATCCGGCCCGTTTCCAGCAGTCTACGAACTTCCGCGCCGTCGCAGCAGGGTCACCGCGCGACCTCGATGCTCCCGCGCCGCCGGGCATCTCGATCGGAAACCCGCCCGTTTCGGTTGCCAATTCATTGCCGAACGGCGTGTTGCTGAGGCCGAATGCCGCTGCGGAGCTGCAAGGATAGGGCGGCTTGCCAGGTGTTGTCCCAACGGCCACGAGGAGAGCCAATTTGTCGGTACGGCAGTCGATCAGGAGCATGCTGTTCCGAACCTGCGGAATTGCCGCAGTAGCGATCGCGGTGGCTACGAACGCACCGACCGCGCACGGTGCGGTGTACCCGATCCCGGAAGGGGACGGCTTCTACTACGCCCCAGGGAATCTCGGTGACAGCGCACCCGGCGATGTGCTGCGCTCGCGCATGGTGGGCGCCCACGGCTGGCCCGGTTCCACCGTGTGGCAGTTGCTCTTTCACTCCACGGATTCCTCCGGCGGCCCCATCGCCGCCGTGACGACCGTGATCGTCCCGCCCGGCGGCGGTTCCCATCCGCTGGTCTCGTACCAGCCGTTCGTGAACTCGCTCGGCATGCAGTGCGCCCCCTCGCACACGCTCTTCAACGGCGGGCTCAAGGAATCCGCCGCGCTGAACATGCTGCTGGCCCGCGGCTGGGCGGTGGCGGTTCCGGATCACCTGGGACCAACCAGCGCCTACGGCGCTGCCCGGCTCGGCGGCCAGATCACCCTCGACGGCATTCGGGCGGCCAAGCGTTTCGCTCCCGCGGGCCTGGGTGATTCACCGGTCGGCATGGTCGGCTACTCCGGTGGCGCGATGTCCACCGGCTTCGCGGGCGCGCTGGCCGCGGAATACGCACCCGAACTGCCCATCGTCGGCATCGCCATGGGCGGCGTGCCGGTGAATCCGGGCAAGATGGCCATCGAGGTCGGCGACACTCCGCACCCGCTGTTCGGGCTGGGCTTCGCGGTCGCGATGGGCATGGAACGGGAGTACCCGGGCGAACTGCCGCTCGGCAACGCCCTGACCCCCGCCGGATTCGCGATGCGCGATCGCATCGCCAATGCGTGTGTGGACGACATCATCTCGGCCGGCGCGGGCCACACCATCGGGGAGATGTTCAACGCGGGCATGGAGAACGACCCGACGCTGATCAGCACCTTCCACGCCAACGCGCTGGAGATCTACCCCGGGGTGCCGCGCGCCCCGATCTACCAGTGGCACGGCGGCAACGATCAGGTGCCGCTGGATCTGGCGATGAACACCGCCGGAAAGTACTGCGCCGCGGGCACCCCGGTGCTGTTCGACGTCATCCCGGGCACCGACCACCTCACCGCGATCGCGCCCGGCACGATGAACGCGATGGGCTGGATCGGCGATCGTTTCGCGGGCAGGCCCGCACCGTCCAACTGCCGCTAGCGCTTTCGGCAGTAGCTCGAACACATCACCGAGAACAACGATGGGGCCCACTCGCGAATCGCGAGTGGGCCCCTGTCGTACCGCGGGACAATCAGTACCCGAGTCGCCGCGCGCCCGTTCGTGAGCTCGGCGCGCGGCTATTCGAATCTCAGTGCGCCAGAACCGGTTCACCTTCCGACGGCTGCGGGACAGTGTTGGGCATGATGAGTCCGGTGATCACCGCGCCGACCACGAAGATGGCGGCCGCCCACCAGAAGGTGGTGGTGTAGCTCTGGACGGCAGCTTCGGCCAGCGTCTGCGGCGACGGCGGAACCCGGTCGGCGACATAGTCGTCGAACGCGGAGGCCGCCAGTGTGCTCAGCAGCGCGGTGCCGATGGAACCGCCCACCTGCTGGCTGGTGTTCACCATGGCCGAGGCCACGCCGGCGTCGGTGTGATGCACGCCCGAGGTCGCGCCGATGAACGCGGTCGACATCGCGGTGCCGAGACCGATGCCCATGAGGATCAGGCTGGGCAGGATATGCGTGGCGTAGGCGGTGTCGACGCCGATGTTGGTCAGCAGCGCCATGCCCACCGCGGCGATGAGGAAGCCCGCCACGACGGTCACGCGCGGCCCGACCCTGGGCACCAGCAGCGAGGGCACCGTGGTCGAGGAGGCCACCATGCCCGCGACCATCGGCAGGAAGGCCACGCCGGTGATGATCGGCGAGTACTCCAGCGACTGCTGCATGTAGTAGGTCAGGAACAGGAACATCGCGAACATGCCGATGCCGATGGCGAACACGGTGATGTAGGAGGCGGCGCGGGTGCGGTTCAGGACCACGCGCAGCGGCAGCAGCGGGTTCTTGACGCGCTGCTCCAGGAACACGAACACCGCCAGCAGGATCACGCCGCCGATCAGGAAGCCCAGGGTCGCCGAGTCGGTCCAGCCGTCGGTCTCGGCCTTGGAGAAGCCGTACACGATGGCGAACAGCGCGGCGGTGACCGCGAGCGTGCCGGGCAGGTCCAGCTTGGGCCGCTCGGTGGCGGTGTGCTTGGCCAGCAACAGGATCGCGCCGACCAGTGCGACGGCCGCGAAGACGAGGTTCACGTACATGACCCAGCGCCACGACGCCCATTCGGTGAGCGCGCCGCCCAGCAGCAGGCCCAGTGCGCCGCCGGCGCCGGCGATGGCGCCGAAGATGCCGAACGCCTTGGCACGTTCACCGGGCTCGGTGAAGGTGACGGTCAGCAGCGAGAGCGCGGCGGGCGCGAGCAGCGCGCCGAACACACCCTGCGCGACGCGCGAGGCGACCAGGATTTCGAAGTTGGCCGCGGCGCCGCCGACGGCGGAGGCGACCGCGAAGCCGATGAGGCCCACGATGAAGGTGGTCCGGCGGCCGAACAGGTCGGAGAGGCGTCCGCCCAGCAGCAGCAGGCTGCCGAAGGCCAGGGCGTATCCGGTGATCACCCATTGGCGGTCGGCGTTGGAGAAGCCCAGATCGAGCTGGGCCTCGGGCAGTGCGATGTTCACGACGGTCGCGTCGAGCACGACCATCAGCTGTGCGACGCCGAGTACGGCGAGCACCCACCAGCGCATGGCGTGCGATCCGCGCCGGCCGTCACCGGCCGGCGCGGGCGCCGCCTGCTCTTTTTCGAGAGCTGTCGTCATGGTTGTTCTCCTCGTCCCCTAGGATTAACGGAGAGCCCATCTCCGTTTACCGATCCAAGCTAACAGCTAAACGGAGAAATAACCTCCGGATAATCCCGCCTCCTGTTAGGATCTGGGTGTGAATCACGTCACCACCGCGCCCCCACCTCGGCGTTTGCGCGCGGACGCCGCCCGCAATCAACAGCGGATCATCACCGCGGCGAGCGAACTATTCGCCGAGCACGGTCTAGAGATCACGCTGGACGATGTCGCCGCGAAGGCGGGCGTGGGCGTCGGCACCGTATATCGGCGCTTCGCGAACAAGCAGGAGCTCATCTCCGAGGTGTTCGATCAGAACGTCTCGGAGTTCGCCTCTGCCGTGGACACCGCACTCCACCATCGCGACCCGTGGCAGGGCCTGGTCGAGCTGTTCGAGTACGCCTGCCAGCACATGGCCGCCAACCGCGGACTCAGCGAGGTGCTGCTGGAGATGCGCGACAGCATCGACCGCTTCACCTGCGTGCGCGACCGCATCCAGCCCGGCATGCATCAGGTTGTGCAGCGCGCCAAGGATTCCGGCGCGGTGCAGCCCGATATCGAGCCGGGCGACTTCTTCGCCCTGGTGAACATGGTCGACGGCGTGGCCGGCTTCGCGCGCACGGTCAATCCCGAGGTGTGGCGGCGCTACGCCGCGGTCGTACTGAACGGCGTGCGCGGCGATTCGGTGCCGCGCCTGCCGCTGAACGTGCCCGCGCTGACCGACGACGAGGTGCACGCCGCGAAGGTCGCCATTTGCGAGAAGAGCAAACGCTGACGCATCCGCCCGCGGGACCGGTCCACCGGTCCCGCCGCGCGCGCGGCGGAAGAAATTCGCATTCCAGCTAGCTTTCGGTCACATTCCAGTAGCGCACATCACACTGCCGGTTTAAAGTTGGTCGCATGACCAACTCTTGGGTGAACTGGGCCGGGGATCAGAGCTGTTCTCCGGCGTCCATCGCCGCACCGGGCTCGCCCGAGGAAGTCGCCACCGTGCTGGCCCGGGCCGAGGCCGCCGGGCACACCGTCCGGGTCGCCGGATCGGGCCATTCCTTCACCGAGACCGTGCTCACCGACGGCACCCTGATGCGCCTGAACAAGCTCGACAAGATCCTCTCGGTGGACCGCGCCACGGGCCTGGTCCGCGCCGAGGCGGGCATCACGCTGAACGCCGCGAGCACCGCGCTGCACCCGCTGGGCCTGGCGTTCCCCAACCTGGGCGACATCGACGTGCAGTCGATCGCGGGCGCGACCGCCACCGCCACCCACGGCACCGGCGCCAAGCTGCAGAACCTCTCGGCCGCACTGCATTCGGTGGAACTCATGCTCGCCGACGGCAGCCGGGTCGAACTCAACGAGCAGACCGACCCGGACGGCTGGCGCGCGGCACGGGTGAACGTCGGCGCGCTCGGCGTGGTCACCGAGGTCACGATGCAGATGGTCCCGTCGTTCGTGCTCGAGGGCGTCGAGCGCCCCGAGCCCGTCGAGGATGTCCTCGCCGATCTGGACACGCACGTCGACGGCAACGAGCACTTCGAGTTCTACATGTTCGCGCACAGCCCGCTGGCCATGACCAAGCGCAACAACCGGGTCGAACTGCCCGAGCAGCCCCGGCACCCGGTGGTGGACTGGTTCTCCGACATCCTCATCACCAACCACACCTTCGACGCGCTGTGCAAGCTCACCCGCGCGCAGCCCAAGCTGATCCCGTACGTGCAGCGCGCGGCGGCCTACGCGGGCAGCTACCGCCGCCAGGTCGAGCGCTCGCACCGGGTCTTCGCCAGCCCCAGGCTCTTCCGCTTCACCGAGATGGAATACGCCATCCCGCGCGAGCATTCGGCCGACGCCATCCGCGAGATCAAGCAGGTTGCCGCGCGGTTCGACACCGTCATGCCGATCGAAGTGCGCTGGGTCGCGCCCGACGACGCGTTCCTGTCCCCCGCCGGCGGCCGCGAAACCTGCTACATCGCCGTGCACCAGTACGCCGGCATGGAGTACGAGCCCTATTTCCGCGCCTGCGAACGCGTCTTCGATCAGTACAACGGCCGCCCGCACTGGGGCAAGCGGCACTTCCAGACCGCCGACACGCTGGCCGAGCGGTACCCCGAGTGGGAGAAGTTCGCCGCTGTCCGGCGGCGCTTCGATCCCAAGGGCCGGTTCACCAACCCGTATATCGAGCGGGTACTCGGCTCGGTCTAATTGCCTCCGCTTCGCTCCGGCTGTTCGCGGCCCTCGTAACCCGGTTCTTCCCTCCTCCGCTCCTCCGCTTCGCTCCCCCGCTCCGTCAGTCCAGAACCGGGCGGGCCGCGAACCACTGGGTTTTCTACCCGAGCCGGGTGCACATGCACCCGGCTCGTTGCTTTTCCGCCGCCCGGTGTCGGAGGCGACTATGCTCATTTGCTGAAAGATCGCTGCGTTAGCAGTTCTGTTCGTCGGACTGTCCCGAATGCACGCCCGCACCCGGGCGTGACCACACGCGAGGAGGTTTCGATGTCTGATCTCAACGACAAATTCGACGAGGCGGCCGATAAAGCCAAGGATGCCGCCAAGGACGCCGAAGCCAAGGCGCGTGAGGCCGCCGACAAGGCGAAGTCCGCGACTCAGGACGCCACGAAGGATGCCGAGGGCAAGGCCGACCAGGCGAAGGACAAGTTCGAGGACGCCGTGGAGGACGTCCGCGAGCGGGTCGGCGGCTTCGTCGGCAAGATCAAGGACAAGCTCGGCGGCGCGAAGTAGCCGCGGGTATGCCAAATACAGAGGACAGTGGTCTGACCGCAGCAGCCGGGCAGCTCGCCGAGAAGGCGAGCGGCGCCGCCGCCGAACTGGCCGATCGGGCGAGCACCGCCGCGGCCGATCTCGCCGACATGGCCAAGGCATTCGCCGACAAGCTCACCACCGAGGACATGCAGGGCACCCTCGAGGAGGTGCGCGCCAATCTCGAGCACGCCGCGCAGGACGTCATGGCAGCGGTGAACGCGATCGTCGAATCGCTGAAGGACCGGGTCGGAAAGTAGTAGGCCATCGGGTGCGGGGGCTCGGGCCCCCGCACC
>NZ_JBEXUS010000161.1:0-13631 GCF_040614455.1 Nocardia sp. NPDC005978 | reverse complement strand
GCGCGGCGTCGAGATCGTCGGCGATGGTGACCACTTCGCGCACACCCGCGGCTTCGGCCCGAGCGCCTATGCCGGTCACCGCGTCGAGTCCGGCGGAAAGTCCTGTTTCCAAACCACTTCCGAGCTGCGCGCCGATCGTGCCGACCGCGCCCAACCCGGTTCCGAGTCCGGTCGCCACATCCAGCGCGCCACCGAGACCGGTGGCCAGGCCCGCGCCCGACTGCGCACCCGCGGCGGCGCTCGCGCCGAGACCCGTGGCCAGGCCGGCGGCCACCTGGGCGGCTGTGGCTACGGCGGCGTCCGCGCCGAGGGCGGCGTCCACACCGGCGGTCGCGCCGAGCGCCGTGTTCACGGCGGCGTCGATACCCGCGCCGAGAGCGGTACCGACCGCCGTCTCGGCCCCGGCTTCCACCCCGACACCGGCGGTGGTCGCGGCGGCCGTCGTGAGGCCGAGGCCGGCGGCCGCGGAGGTCACGGCCGCGCCGTTCACCGCGGCGGCGCTCTCCGCCGCGGCGGTCCCGGTGGCGCCGGCGTTCACGCCGCCGGCGGCGATGATCGCGGACAGCTGCGAACCTCCGGCTACCAGCGCCGACTCGGCGACCATGGGCGCCACGGCGGCGATGTCCTCGGGGGTCACAGCGGTGAGGCCGGCGTCCAGCAGAGCCTGGGCGGGGTTGGCGCAATATCCGACCGCCGCGTCCTGGTCGCGCAGCAGGTTGAGAATGAACTCGAGAATTGCGTTGGGGCTCATGTCGAATCATCTCCTGGGTGGGCAGGCCCCGGTGGCCCGCGCTGCTCGAATTTCCTTTCACGTTAGGAACGCGAACCGTTACGCCGAAACGGGGCCGAGCCCCCTTACACGGTGTGTCGCCACATTGGGGGGTGTCCGGACATTAGGGGAATTTCCCCACATCTGCGTGTCGGGCGGTAACGACGAACCCCCAGCAACCGACAGCCCCCATGGGCCACCCGGCCTGCATCACTCTTTCGTACAAATCGGACTAATGAGCTGCGGGCGGCACGCGATTCACCGTCGCGTGTATCGAATTGACAGGGGACTTCGAATGAGCCAGGGGATGGCGCTCGGCATCACCGTCGGGTCGTCCAATACGGTCGCCGTGACGGCTTCGGGGGGACACCGAACACTGCGTGTCCGGCCGAGCACACCCGGCCGAGAGCACGAACTTCCGGAAAGCTTTCTGTCCCGGGTCGGGGATCCCGTGGATATTCGCATGACAGACGGATCCGCTGTGCGCGCAGCAGATCTCGTGGCCGCGGCGGTCGGCCGGGCGGTGGACGACACCGGCTCCGCCGCGGCCGCGGTGGCCTGCTACCCCGCGTGGTGGACCCAGCACACGGTCGAGGCACAGCGCGCCGCACTGGCCGCGGCAGGCCTGGACGGCGTGGCCCTGGTGCCCGAACCCACCGCGGCCATGCGCTGGCTGCAAGAGGTGCACGAATCCGGTCACGACGGCGCGATGGTCGTATACGACCTGGGTGCAACAGGTTTGACCATCTCGATCGTCCGCACCGGAACCTTCTCGGGCCTGCTGGGTGAGCCGTTGCGCGATACCACCGTCGCCGGTGCGGAATTCGATCTGCTGACCATGCGATACGTGCTCGCATATGCGGTGGGCGATAGGGATTTCGACCCGTTCGACCCGCTGGTGGAACAGGAATTGTCGGCGTTGCGCGTGCGCTGCCGAAACGCGAAAGAAATTCTCAGCAAAGAGACCGCGACTATGGTTCCGGTGTGTTTGCCCGAAATTGGCCCGGTGGATGTCCGCCTGGTGCGCGATGAGGTCGAAGACCTCTTTCGCGCCCCGCTGCTCACCTCGCTCGCACTCGTCTGCGAGGCCGTGCGGCGCGCGGGCCTGTCGATCACCGACCTGGACGGCATTCTGCTCACCGGCGGCAGCACGGCCATCCCGCTGGTCACCGAAATGCTCTCCACCGAATTCGGCATACCCGTGGCGGCGGCCGCCGACCCGGCGCACCTGAGCGCGCACGGCGCGGCCCTGCTGGCGGGCGACCTGCTCACCGACATCACCCCCACCGAACCCCAGGCCGCCCTGTCCGCGCCGCTGCCGGACACCCGGCCGGCCGGCCGCGAACCGCATCCGGCCGCGGTCCGGGCGGCCCGCCTCCGGAACCATCCGGTGGGCACCGCGCGCGACCACGGCGAACACGGCGCGAGCAGCACCGGGCAGCACGTCGCACACGCCGAGAACTACGACGCGCGAGCCGAATACGAACCGGCCCGCGACGTGACCGAGCCGCCGCGCATCGCCCGTGAACCGGCCCGGACCGAGTACGAGCCCCCGAACCACCGCGCGACAGCCGACGAGAACCGCGCCCCCGCCGCGACTTCCACGGGCCCGCACACCATCGAACCGGTCCGCCCGATCCCGGCACTGCCCGCGACCGAACCCCCCGCGGGCGGTTTCACCCACTGGCGGCGCGTAGCCGTCGCGAGCGCGGTCGCCGTCGCGGTCGCGGCGCTGGCCACGGGCACCCTCGCGATGGGCACGGGCGTGCAGTCCGCGCCCGCGGATCCCACGGTCCCGCAACCCGCTTCGACCACGGCTGCGGCCCTGGACACCCCCGAGGCCGCAACCCCCACCGGCGGCCGGGCCGCACCCGTCGGGCACCCGGTCACCACCACCGCGGCCCGCGCGGGCACACCGGGCGCCACCACGGCCGCGGACGGTCTACCGGCCGCGGATCCCGCCGCGCCACCGGGCACCACCGAAGCGCCTGCCACCCAGCAGGTTCCGGTGAATCAGCCGGTGAATCCGCACCTTCCGTCGCTGCAGCCGCCCACGCTGCCGGCCGTTCCGCCGCTCGACACCGAACCGCTCATCGCGGTGCCCTCGGTGCCGGGCGCCATGTTCCCGCACACCGGTGGATGAGGGTTGAATCATCGTGGTAGGCAATACCCCCGTAGCTCTCGACTCCCTGCCGTGCGCGCGTGAACTCCTGCGCGAGCTGGACTCGGACGACTCCGCGCCCCCGCTGTTCCTGATCCGCGGCCGCTCGGGCACCGGTAAATCCGTGCTGCTCGGTGCGGTGCGGGCCCGGCTCCGGGCCCGCGGCGCACTGCTCACCGACAACCCGGACGAGGTGATCGCACAGCCGGTTCCGGCGCACGAACCCGAATTGAGCGGCGTGGTCGCCCAACTTCCCGGCACCGGATTGCCCGGTGTCTGGGGTGCGGCCCGCCCGCTCGCACGCCGGGGCGCCGCCCTGGTCGTGGACGACGCGCACAACCTGACCCCGCGAACCCTCGAAAAGCTGCGCACCGCCGTGGAATCGGGCAGCTGCGCGGTGATCATCGCGGCCCGCCCGCGCCCACACGACGCCGGTCTGCGCGCGCTCACCGATCTGGTGGCCCGCCGCGGCCGGGTGGTGGATCTGCGCGCCCTGGGCGCGACCGAGATCGCGCCGTTCGCCCGGGAACTCGGCATGATGGTGCCGCGCGGCCTGGCCCAGCACATCCACAAGCAGACCGCCGGAATCCACGGCGGCGTGGTGGCCGCCCTGAGCGCCGCCTGCGCGACCCGCCTCGATTCCGGCATCACCGCCGTGGACGAGGCGGTCGCCGCCTGGGCCCGCGCCCGGCTCGACGAAGCCGACCCCGAACTGCTGGACACCTTCGTGGTCGCCGCCATCGGCGCCGGCCTGGACACCAGCGAGCTCTCCGAGGTGCTCGACGTATCGCTGGGCGCGGCACAGGATCTGGTGGACCGCGCCCGCGGCGGCGCGCTGATCACCGACGCGGACCTGCTGCTGGCCCCGGCCATCGCGCCGCTGCGCACCCTGGTCGGCGACCGGCGTCTGCTCTCGGTGCAGCGCCGCCTGCTGCGCGCCCGCCTGGACGCCGGACTGCTGCGCGACCACACCGCGCTGCTGCTCGCCGAATCCGGCGTCCGCGACGAGCGCCTGGCCGAATTCCTGTGCACCGCGGCGGAAAAGGCGGGCGACGAAGCCGTCCGGCACTACGCGGCCGCCGCCGCGGCGGGCGCGGATCCGGCGGTCATCGCCGTGCGCTGGGCCGATGCCGCCGCCCGCGCCGGGGACTGCGACGCCGCCCTGCGCCTGGCCGAACCGACCCTGGCTCGCGAGTCGGCGACCCCCGCCGACCTGGCCGCCGCCGTCCGCGTCTGCGCGGGCGTGTGGACCAGGCGAGGCTTGGTTCCCCGTGCCGCACAGCTGTACTCGTGGCTCGGCCCCGATCGCGCGGGACCGGACTGGGCGGTCGCGGCCGCGGTGCTCTACCTCGCCGGTGACACCGCCACCGCCCGCGCACTGGCCGGCACCGCGTCCCAGTGGCCGCCCACCGAGGCCACGGCCCGCGCGGCCCTCATCGCCGAGGCGCTCGGCGATTCCGTCGCCCCGGCGGGCCTGCCGCAGCGCCGCCCGGCGGCCCGCACCGGCACCGGCATCACGGCGTTCCACGACGACTCCGATTCCGGCACGGGCCATGCCGATCCGGCGGGCGGACTTCGCACCGGCTATGTCGGCTCGCAGGCGGGCGGATCCCGCACGGCCGCCAGGTCGCTGCCGAACATCGCCGGGCCCGCGCGCCGGGATCCGGGCACACCCGGCGGGTGGGGCACGAATCCCAGGGGCGGCGGCGGAAATACCCTCCCGCAACGGAACACAGGCAATCCCGAACACATAGCGTCCGGCACACCCGCCACGCGGAGCGCGGACACGTCGGCCGGCGGCGGCGGAAGCACGCTCCCACAGCGGAATACAGCCAATCCCGCGTACCGTTCTCCGGGCACACCCGCCGACCGGGATACCGATGCCCCGCACGCCGGTGTGGACTCGGGCGCTCCCGCGTACTCCGGGACGAGCAGTCCGGCACGCCGGGAAACGAGCATGCCGCACCGGGGTACGACCACGCCGCACTGGGAATCGGCCGCACCCCCCTGGGAATCCAACCCGGTCGCGGCGACACCCATGCGCTACGGCATACCGCCCGTCCGGACCGGCCCGCGCGGCGGCGACTCCGTCCGCGCCGCCGCGACCGCGGCCGCCTCGGCCCTGATCCACGCCGCGCACGCGGGTGTCGGGCCGGCCGATAACGGCGGGGACCGATTCCTGCCGTGCTCGGCGGTGTCCATCGCGACCCTGCTGTGCCTGAGCATGGGCGAACCCCGGCGTGCCGCGGACGCGCTGCGCGGTGCGGCCGCCGATCCGCAGCACACGGTGCTGGCGGCCTGGGTCGCCATGCTCGGCGGCGACGAACAGTCCGCGGCGGCGGGGATCGCGGAACTGGATGTGGCGGCCCTGGATCCGCGCGATCGGCTGCTCGCGCACGGGGTGATGGTCGGTCTGGCCCGCCGCTCCGGCGATCACACCGCGCTGGTGCTGGCCTGGCAGGCGGCATACCCGCTGTTCGACGAGGTGAGCGCGGATCTGCTGGCGCTGCTGCCGATCGGCGAGCTGTGGCTGGCGGGCATCCGGTTGCGCGACGAGAGCCGCATCGCGGCGCTGGTGGATTCGGCCGCGGAGTTGCTCGGCCGCCTGGGCGATCCGCCCGCGTGGTCGAATGCCTTCCACTGGTACGCGATTCAGGCCGCCCTCGCCCACGAGAGCCCGCGCGATCTGCTGCCGCACGCGCATCGGCTCAAGGCCGCCGCGCTGGCCGGCGATCCGCAGGCCGCGGCCCTGGCCGACGCGGGCCGCACCTGGGTGCTGGTGCTGCGCGGGCAGGTCGAGCGCGCGCCGGTGGAGGCCGCGGTGGCCCGGCTGGCCGAACTCGGCCTCATCTGGGACGCCGCCCGCCTCGCCAGCGAGGCCGCCCTCGCGGCCGCGGACTCCGGCACCGCGACCGCCCTGCTGAAGCTGGCTCGCACGGTGCGCGCCCAGGCCCGCCCCTCCGAGGCGCCGGTCCGCGCGCCCGCGCCGCCCACCCCGGCTCCCCGCCCCGAACCGCTCGCGGATACGGTCCTGAGTGAACGGGAGCGGGAGGTCGCGGAGCTGGTACTACTCGGCTTGACCTACCGGGAGATCGGCGCGCGGCTCTATATCTCCGCCAAGACGGTGGAGCATCATGTGGCACGGATACGCCGTCGAATCGGTGCGAGCTCCCGTTCGGAGTTATTGTCAATGCTGCGCGCCATGGGTCACGGATCCCTCCTCGTATGACCCGGGCGCGAGCGGGACCCGGACGCACCGAGTGAGGTAACGAGGATGGCCACTGGGGTGGGCCTGCGGATAGCCGACGACGAATCCGTCGTGGCTGTCCTGACCGGCGATGATGCCACACTCCCGGTGCACTACATCGTGCGCGAGTCGGTGCTGCACATGTCCGATGACGGGGACGCCGTGCTCGGCGGCGACCCGCCGGAATCGGGCGCGCATTCGATTCGCGGCTTCGTCACCGCCGTCGGCGACCCGGCGGGCATGCCGGTGGACGAGGGTGAGGCGTATCGCGCCGAGGACCTGATGGCCACCGCGGCCTTCTGCCTCATCAATCTGGCCGCCGATCTGCTCGAGGGCCCCGCCGAGTTCTACGCCACGCATCCGACCGGCTGGCCCGAGGCGAACGTGCGGGCGCTGCGCGAGGCCCTGGACTACCTGGGTCTCAAGGCCGTGGTGCTGGTCAGCGAGCGCGACCTGCCGCAGTCCTCGGCGGACGACACCGCGAAATCCTTCGCGCACAACGCCGCTCGCGCGGCGCTGGCCGCGGTGCTGGCCACCCCGGCCGGCGTGACCCCGCCCGATCCGACCGCGAGCACCCAGAATTCGGCCGAGGTGACCGACATCCTGCCCGCGGTGTCCAAGCACGCGCCGCTCGCGCAGGCGTATTCGGCCGCCATCCCGGTGGCGACCACCGCCGAACCGGTGGTGGCGCCCGCGGCGGTTGCCGCCGCGTCGCCCGCCCGGGATCGCGGATCACGCGGGCCGTACATCATTGCCGCCGCGGCCGCCCTCATCGGTTTGCTGCTCGGTGGCCTGGGGGTCGCGACGGTGTTGCGACCGGACGAGGAGCAGCCCGGCCCGCCGCGCGGCGAGGTCGCCTCGCAGCCGTCCATGACCGCGGGCGCGGTCCCGCCGCTGACCCCCGCGCCCGACGCCGCCGTGCCCCCGGTCTCCGAGCCCGCCGAACCGCCGCCGGCCACCACGACCGCACCGGCAACCACCGCCGAAACGGCTCCGCCGACGGCGATTCCGGACACCACGCCCCCGAGCACGACGCGGCCGCCGGTGACGACCCAGCAATATCCGCCGCCGCTGTTCGAACTTCCGACTCCGCCGCCGGTGCAGAATCCGTGGCCGCAGTATTCGCGATGATTTCGTAGAGACCTTTCCGGGCTTGTGCCCTAAAGTGATGCGCTGACCGATGTTCCGCACGGTAACCGGACGGTCGGTCTGCTGGTGCACTACGAAGGGACTCCATGCGCAAGTTCTCGGCGCGCCGCGCCTCGGTCCGAACAGCAAGCCTCGCTTTCGTTTCGGCCGTCCTGGTCAGTCCCTTGCTGGCGGCGTCACCGGCCGCCGCCGATCCCGCGGCCGATGCCCTGCCCGCCGAATTGGTGCAGGCGATTGCGCGCGATCTGAAGATGTCGCCCGCCGAATATCTGGATCGCGCGGCCAAGGCTCAGGAATTGCGGAACTACGCAAAGGAATTCCGGGCCGAACGCCCCGACGAGTTCGCCGGCGCCTGGATGGGCACCGACGGCAAGCCGGTCCTGGCGGTCACCTCCCTCGATGCCGCGCGCGTGGTCGCCGCCGACGGTTACCAGACTCGCCTGGCGCCGATCAACGCCGACAATCTCGAGGGCTCGCTGGACCAGCTGAACAACTGGATCACCAGCATTCCGCGCGAGATCTCCGGCGCCATCAATTCGGTCGCCATCGACTTCCTCAACAGCCAGCTGGTGGTGAGCGTCGCCAATACCCCCGGCGGCCATCTGCTCAACCTGCCGACGCTCATCGCCAATATCAAGGTGGTGCTCTCGCCCGACGGCGGCGGCCCGGTGGAGCGCAGGCCCATGGGCGGCGACACCTACATCAGCGCCCCGACCGCCCTCGACGATTCCGCGCTGCACAGCGTGGACGTGTGCTCCTTCGGCTTCAACAGCGTGGACAACGCCGGCAACGCCCTGAATATCAGTGCCGGACACTGCAATCCGAATCTGGGCAAGGCGAACGAGCAGGCCGAGGTCTACCTGCCCAACGTCCGCAACCTGAGCGCGAGCCCGCAGGTCGGCACCTTCGTGACCACGCAGCTGGGCGGCCGCTCCGCGCTGGACTACTCGGTCATCCGGCTCAACGACACCGCCGTGAACGCCGGCATGGATCAGCCGTCGGTGCGCGGCGCGAACGGCACCACCCTCACCCTGACCGGCGTGGCCGACCCGATCACCGGCGCGCCGGTGTGCAAGTCAGGCCAGTCCTCGACCTTCACCTGCGGCTACGTCGTGGCCGATCGGGTCGAGACCCAGCTGTACACCGCCGAGGGCCAGTCCAAGACAGTCCGCGGCTTCGCCAGCAGCGCCTGCACCCTGGGCGGCGACAGCGGCGGCGCGATCGTGTCCGGCACCCGCGCGCTCGGCATCACCAGCGGCTCGAACGCCGCCGACGCGCCGAACTGCAACGAGGCCAACACCGCACTCGCCTCGTACGGCGGAACCGCGACCCTGGGCATTCCGATTCGGGCGATCCTGGCCGATATCGACGCCAACTCCGGCGGCGGACTGGGCAGCGGCATCCAGGTCAGAACCAAGCCGAATGTGGGCTGAGGCGACACACATTGATCTTGAAATCGGCATGCCTGGTGTTTGCCGTCCGAATACCGAATCGTCACCGGGGAATAAGTAGGCATAACGGTGCGGACACCATATAGTCGGCTCATGCTCCTGCCACGTATGCGCTATTCGTCGCCGCCCGTGAGCCGCAGGCCACGGTCCCTCGTCCGCAACGCAGCTATAGCGGCCACCGCGCTGCTGCTTGCCGGGCCGCTGGCGGCGAGCGCACACGCGGAACCCGCGACCCCGGATCTGCCCGCCGAACTCGTGCAGGCGATCACCCGCGACCTCAAGATCTCGCCGCAGGACTACCTGGCCCGCGCCGATCTCGCCCAGCAGGTGGCCGCCTTCTCGGCGACCGCGCAGCGCCAGTTCCCGAATGTCTTCGCCGGCGCCTGGCTCGACGAGGCCGGTCGCGCCGTGGTCGCCCTCACCGGCGGCCAGGACTCCGACGCCGCGCGCAAGGCCGTGCAGGAGGCGGGCTTCACCACCAAGGACGTCGCCAAGAGCGAGTCGGTGCTGCGCAGCGAGAAGAACGCCTTCCAGAAGTGGCTGGACGAGCAGCCCGCCGATGTCGCCAAGGCCGTGCGCGGCGTGGCCATCGACACCATGAACAACAGCATCGCGGTGCGGGTGGATCAGCCCGGCCTCGCGCTGCCCAGCTTCGTCGACCCGGCGCGCGTCATCGTCAGCTCGGTGCCGCCCACCGGCAGCGAAGAGGCCAATGTCCAGCAGGCCGGCGCCATCGCCGGTGAGGGCGGGCGCCCGCTGGCCGGCGGCGACGGCTACGCCTCCATCGCGGGCCGCATGTCGCTGCGCTGCTCGCTCGGCTTCAACGGCACCGACCACACCGGCAACGTCGTGAACATCACCGCGGGCCACTGCAACCCGAACATTCCCGCCACCGGCGGCGCGAACTCCCCCGGCGTCTTCGAACTCCAGGGCAGCGACCGCGTCGGCGGCCAGCTCGGCAGCTTCCAGAAGTCGGTGCTCGGCT
This sequence comes from Nocardia sp. NPDC005978, assembly GCF_040614455.1. NCBI lineage: Bacteria > Bacillati > Actinomycetota > Actinomycetes > Mycobacteriales > Nocardiaceae > Nocardia > Nocardia sp. NPDC005978. Next base: position 3,869 of record NZ_JBEXUS010000161.1, on the reverse strand, counting down.
CGCAGGACTACTCGATCGTCTCGATCAACGAGCAGAACCGGGACCGCTTCAGCAACAACATCGTCCGCGTGCCGAACGCCGCCCCGATCTCGGTGACCGGCGTGGCCGTGCCCGTCGTCGGCGCTCCGGTCTGCAAGTCGGGCTCACGCACCGGCTTCAGCTGCGGCGTGGTCAACGCCATCGATCAGTCGGTCCAGGTCGGCGACCGCCTGCTGACCCAGAGCTTCTCCGCCAACATCTGCGCCCTGCCCGGCGACAGCGGCGGCCCGATCGTGACCGGCACCCTGGCCCTGGGCATCTCCAGCGCCTCCTCGGTCGCCGACTACCCGATCTGCGAGATCCCCAACCTGATCGGCCTGATCACCGGCAACGCCCCGCAGCTGTTCGCGCAGCCGCTGAGCACGGTGCTCTCGGACAACCCGGGTCTGCGGGTTCGCACCAGCTAGGACGTATCGGGTAGGAGCTTCGACGAGGCCGGTAGCGATTGCGCTACCGGCCTTTTCGGTTCCCGGGCCGGTAGCCGCACCCCGTGGGGCAGTGCGGTGGTGGCGAGTCGGCGGCGCCAAAGCAGGGGTCGGCCCGACGACGTCCGGCATGCTGGAGGCATGTGTTTGGTGTTGCTCGGGTGGCGGGCGCATCCGGAGTATCGGTTGATCGTCGCCGCCAATCGGGACGAGTTCTATACGCGTCCAACGGAATCGTTGCGGTGGTGGGACGAGGTGCCCGGGCTGCTCGCCGGGCGCGATCGCGGGGCGGCCGGGCCGCTGCCCGGAACCTGGCTCGGAATGGACCGCGACTCGCACCGTTTCGCCGCGGTGACCAATGTGCGCGGGCCCAACGAGCGGCGGCCCGACGCCCGCTCGCGCGGCGCGCTGATGATGGACTTCCTGAGCGGGGACGCCGATTCCGAGAAGTTCGCCCGCGCGGTGGCGAGCGCCCCGGACGAGTACAACGGCTTCAATCTCGTGGTCTCGGATCTGAACACGCTGTGGTGGCAGGGCAATCGCAGCGGATTGGGACCGAAGGAACTGACGCCCGGGTTCCACGGACTGTCGAACGGGGCCCTGGCCGCCTCCCTGACGCCCGAAAACGATCTTCTGACCGCCGGGGTCGCACCGGTGTGGCCCAAGGTCCGCAGCGGCGTTCGCGGGCTGCACGAGGTGGTCACCGCGAACCCCGGCGACACCGAGGCCTACCTCACGCTGCTGGCCGACCGCACCCGCGCCGCCGACGACGAACTGCCCGACACCGGCCTCGGTCTCCGGGGCGAGCGCATCAACTCCTCGCGCTTCATCGCCAGTCCGCTGCACGGGACCCGCTGCAGCACAGTCCTGCTCGTGCGCGAGGACGGCGGCTTCGAGATGACCGAGCGCAGCTACGGCCGCTTCGGCCGGCGCGTGGGCACCGCGTCGTTCCGGGGACGGCTCGAACTGCCCGCCTGAGCCGGCGCGACATGCCCGGGCCGCATCACGAATTCGGCTCGATACGGCCCCGGAAGAACACGAACGGCCCGCCCCGACGAGCGGGCGGGCCGAGACGCGCTGTTACCGAACTGCTGCCGGGCTACTTCGCCCAGCGGGAGGTGCCGTCGGGCGCCTGCATGGTCTCCATCAGCTCGACGCCGCTGGCCAGCAGCGCCGGGCCACCCACGGCGATGGTGCCGAGGATGCCGCCGATGCCGAAGCCCGCGACCAGACCCGGGACACAGCCCGCGACGATGGTCACGACGCAGCCGACAGCCGCGCCGACCGCACCGCCGATGAACGAGCCGATGCCGGTCGCGAGACCGAACTGGGTGGAGAAGTTGCCCATGGCCCGCTGGTTCTCCTCGGCGGACGCGATGGGCTTGGCGACCAGGGTCGCGGTGCCGGGGGTGAAGTTGGCCGGCTTCTCGGGAACGATCTCGAGAACGCGGCCGTCTTCCTTGATCTCGGACTTGACCGGGATGGTCACCCCGGCCACGTTGTAGGCCAGCGGGAACGTGATCACGGTGGCGCCCTGCGTGTCCTTGACGTTCACCAGGGTGGTCTTCGGGTCCTCGGGAGTGAGGCCCGGCTGCTCCTCCAGCTGGAAGATGCCGTTCTTCAACGTCGACACGACGTTCTTGCCGTCAACCAGCTTGGTCGAGTAGCTGATTCCCGCGTTCGCCTGCACGTCCAGCACGGGGGCGGGCTCATCGGCGTGGGCAGAAGTCATCCCCATGGTCATTGCGCCGATGACCAAGGCAGCCGCCGCAGTGGTGCTGCGAAACTTCATTCGGTTTTTCCAATCCGTCATCAGGTAATCCGCTGTCCGCATCTTCGCCACGCGAGGCCCGTTGGCTTCCCTCAGGCCCTGCCTACGCGCGAAACGGCGAACTCTCCCCGAGCATGTGAAGATGCGCACAGACTTCGGACGACGTGAGCTTAGTCGAAGCAACCTCCTGAAGCGAGATTGCTTTCACCCTGAATCAGAAGAGGTTTCGAAGTAAGCCTGCCCTTTGTTTCATTCCGGATTTGCCGGGATTTACGGTGTGGGAACACGCTGGACAGTTAAGTTACCGGCGAGTAACTTACTGTTCGTTAGGATACAAGCCACCAGGACGGAACCCGTCCGCCCTCGGAGAGCTTGTTGAACCGGTAGAAAGGTCGCGACATGAATGCCCTGACAGTGACACTGGGCACGATTGGGGCGGTGCTCACAATCTTCTGTTGGGCATCGCTGATCGGCGGCGCACGCAGCATCGTGCGCACCATCATGGTCGGCCAGTCCGCACCCGACCGGTGGCGGCCGTTCTTCCCGCGTCTGAAGACAATGCTGGTCGAGTTCCTCGCGCACACGCGCATGAACAAGTTCCGCACCGTCGGCTGGGCCCACTGGCTGGTGATGATCGGCTTCCTGGCCGGCTTCATCCTCTGGTTCGAGGCCTACGGTCAGGTCTTCAACCCCGAATTCCATTGGCCCATCATCGGTTCGTGGGGCATCTACCACTTCGTGGACGAGGTGCTGGGCATCGGCACCGTGATCGGCATCGTGACGCTGATCATCATTCGCCAGCTGAACCACCCCCGTAAGCCCGAGCGCCTGTCCCGCTTCAGCGGCTCGAAGTTCGCCCCCGCCTACGTGATCGAGTCCATCGTGCTCGTCGAGGGCCTGGGCATGATCTTCGTGAAGGCCGGCAAGATCGCGACCTACGGGCACTCGACCACCTGGTCCGACTTCTTCACCGAGCAGGTCGCCAAGCTGCTGCCCGCGAGCCCGACCATGGTCTCGATCTTCGCGCTCATCAAGCTGCTCTCCGGCGCGCTGTTCCTGCTGCTGGTCGGCCGCAATGTCACCTGGGGCGTTGCGTGGCACCGCTTCTCGGCGTTCCCGAACATCTACTTCAAGCGCGAGGCCGACGGCGACGTCGCGCTGGGCGCGCTCAAGCCCATGATGTCCGGCGGCAAGCCGATCGACATGGAGACCGCGGACCCGGACAACGACACCTTCGGCGTCGGCAAATTCGAGGACTTCTCCTGGAAGGGCATCCTCGACGTCACCACCTGCACCGAGTGCGGCCGCTGCCAATCCCAGTGCCCCGCATGGAATACCGGCAAGCCGCTGTCCCCCAAGCTGCTCATCATGTCGCTGCGCGACCACGGCTACGCCAAGGCCCCGTACCTGCTGGCCGGCGGCCGCAAGGACATGGGCGGCGACGAGATCGGTCTCGTCGACGCCGAGGGCAAGCCCAACGAGGCCGCGCTGGCGAAGATTTCGGCCGAGGCGCGTGCGGAGGCGGAGCGTCCGCTGGTCGGGCATGAGGATGTGAACGGGATCATCGATCCCGAGGTGTTGTGGTCGTGCACGACGTGTGGTGCGTGTGTGGAGCAGTGCCCGGTCGATATCGA
>NZ_JBEXUS010000160.1:0-13668 GCF_040614455.1 Nocardia sp. NPDC005978 | reverse complement strand
GCGACGGGCGCGACCGGGGCGGGCGCGAGCGCGGGGGCCGGGGCGCCGGCGCTCGGCAGGGTGAAACCACCGGCGGGCGCGGCGGCGGCCGGCGCACTCGCGGGCGAGACACCGGGAGCGGGAGCCGCACCGGGAGCGCTCGGTGCTCCCGGTGCGCCGATGGCGCCGTCCGCCGGGTGCTGGCCCACGGTGGCGGCGGGCTGCTGCCCGTCCGCCGGGCGCGCGCCCGCGGCCAGGGGCTGAGCGGGCTGTTCGAGTCCGGGCGCGGCCGGGCCGCCGGGAATGTGCGAAATCCCCTGTCCGAGATCCTGTCCGAACTGATCGAGCTGATCGCCGACGTTGCCGAACCCGATGTCGACCTTCAGGTCCGACTGGAAGCGGATCCCGTCGAGTCCGATGTGGGCGTCCACGCTCCAATCGGTGCGGAGGTAGAGCCCGAGCTGATCGAAGTTCACTCCCTCGGGGAGCGAAGGACTTCCGAGGTCGCCCAGTTCCGGCGGGCGGTAGCCGCTGCCGAGACCGGGCATGTGCACGCCGCCGTCCGGACCGGGCAGATTCAGCCCGGGCAGCGAGAAGCTCGCGCCCGGTTCCATTCCCGGCAGGGTGAAGCCGTGCTCGGCGCCCGGCAGGGCGAAGTCCGCGTCGCCCGCTCCGGGCAGCGCCGGGTCGGCGTCGGAGTCCACGCCGGGCAGGGTGAAGCCGCCGCCGCTCGGATTCGCGTTCGAGACGGGCAGGGTGAACCCGGCGTCGGAGTCGGGCAGGCCGAGGCCGCCGAAACCGGCCATGCTCGCGCTGCTCGACGAGGATTCGCCGAAGTGCGAGGGGAAGAGCCCGGCGTCGGTGCCGTGGTGCTGGGTCTCGGCCACCGGCGACACGCCGCCGTAGCCGGCCTGGGGCATGCCCGAGGGGGTCAGATCGGGGAAGGTCAGGGTCGGGCTCGGCACGTCGGGTTGCGGATCGTTCACCTGCGACCAGCCGACGTTGCGGCTGTCGTGGTTGATCGGGCTCTGTTCGCCGCGGCTGCCCGCCGCGGCCACGAGCGCACCGCCGGTGACATACGCGCCTGCCCTCGTCACGCGCGCGACCCCGGTGGCAATGCGATACGCGGTGTCGCCCGAGTACTCGTCGCCGGCCCCGGTTTCGTCGTCGAAGGGCAGCTCACGCGTCATACAGGCTCCGCTCTCGATGATCCGGCGGCCCACCGCGGCGGGCCGTCGTCCTCAAACTCGTTTCACACCCTATTTCCGGATAACCGGTCTGTCACATCCTCCTGGTAGGAGACGTAGTGCCCAGTGGTGCGAGACATAGCTTGTCATCCTGCATATCAGGACGGAAGACCCTGTTTTCACCTGACTAGCGAACCGGCCGCTTCCCTGCCCAGCTGCTCAGCTCACCCACGTACCAATCGGCTTGTTTTCTAACTTTTTCCTATCGATCCGGCTACCCGCGGCGGGAAAAACTGGGCATCGGCCCTGGATACGCGAAGCCCCGCCGTCCGAGGACGACGGGGCACGCGGGGGGGTGCGCCAAGCACCCTTACTTCTTGGGCTTGTCCGAATCGGTGGACAGCGCCGCCACGAAAGCCTCCTGCGGCACCTCGACGCGGCCGATGGTCTTCATCCGCTTCTTGCCCTCCTTCTGCTTCTCGAGCAGCTTGCGCTTACGGCTGATGTCACCGCCGTAGCACTTGGCGAGCACGTCCTTGCGGATGGCGCGAATGTTCTCGCGCGCGATCACCTTCGAGCCGATGGCCGCCTGGATCGGCACCTCGAACTGCTGGCGCGGGATCAGCTCGCGCAGCTTGGTGGTCATCTTGTGCCCGTACGCCTGCGCGGCGTCCTTGTGGACGATGGCCGAGAACGCGTCCACGGCCTCGCCCTGCAGCAGGATGTCCACCTTCACCAGCGCGGCCTGCTGTTCGCCCGCCTCCTCGTAATCGAGCGAGGCGTAGCCGCGGGTGCGGGACTTCAGCGAGTCGAAGAAGTCGAAGATGATCTCCGCCATGGGCAGCGTGTACCGCATCTCCACGCGGGTCTCGGACAGGTAGTCCATGCCGAGCAGTTCACCGCGCCGGGACTGGCACAGCTCCATGATGGTGCCGACGAATTCGCTCGGCGCGATCACGGTGCACTTGGTGACGGGCTCGTAGATCTCCTTCACCTTGCCCTCGGGCCAGTACGACGGATTGGTGACGACGTGTTCGGTGCCGTCCTCCATGATCACGCGGTAGATGACGTTGGGCGCGGTCGAGATCAGGTCGAGGCCGAATTCGCGTTCCAGGCGCTCGCGGGTGATCTCCATGTGCAGCAGGCCCAGGAAGCCCAGGCGGAAGCCGAAGCCGAGGGCAACCGAGGTTTCCGGCACGTAGGTGAGCGCGGCGTCGTTGAGCTGGAGCTTGTCCAGGGCGTCGCGCAGGTTCGGGTAGTCCGAGCCGTCGACCGGGTACAGACCGGAATAGACCATGGGCCGCGGATCCTGGTATCCCGCAAGCGCTTCGGTCGCGCCGTCGCGCGCGTTGGTGACGGTGTCACCGACCTTGGACTGGCGCACGTCCTTCACGCCCGTGATGAGGTAACCCACTTCGCCGACGCCGAGGCCGCGGGTGGGCTTGGGCTCGGGCGAGACGATGCCGATCTCCAGCAGTTCGTGCTGCGCGCCGGTGGACATCATCTTGATCTTGGAGCGCGGGGTGAGCTTGCCGTCCACCACACGCACGTAGGTGACCACGCCGCGGTAGGTGTCGTACACCGAATCGAAGATCATGGCGCGCGGCGGGGCATCCGCGTCGCCGACCGGTACCGGCACCTCGGCGACCACCTTGTTCAGCAGCTCGGCCACGCCGACGCCGGTCTTGCCGGATACGCGCAGCACATCCTCGGGCTCACAACCCACGATGTGCGCGATCTCGGCGGCGTAGCGGTCGGGGTCGGCGGCCGGGAGGTCGATCTTGTTCAGCACCGGGATGACCGTGAGGTCCTTGTCCATGGCCAGATACAGATTGGCCAGGGTCTGCGCCTCGATGCCCTGTGCGGCGTCGACCAGCAGGATCGCGCCCTCACAGGCTTCCAGCGCCCGCGAGACCTCGTAGGTGAAGTCGACGTGCCCGGGCGTATCGATCATGTGCAGGACGTAGTCCTCACCGTCGACCTGCCACGGCAGCCGCACGTTCTGGGCCTTGATGGTGATACCGCGCTCGCGCTCGATATCCATCCGGTCCAGGTACTGCGCGCGCATGGCCCGCTCCTCGACCACACCGGTGAGTTGCAGCATGCGATCGGCCAGCGTCGACTTCCCGTGGTCGATGTGGGCGATGATGCAGAAGTTCCTGATCCGGCTCGGATCGGTGAACGTCGTGTCGGCGAAGCTGCTAATCGGAGTCACTCCTCGGCATGGCGAAACAGCGGCATGTCAACCCGGAAGTCTACGGTGCGCCGGGAACGCGGTTGACCAGCGGAGCACCCCCGCACCGAACTGCGGCTCGGCACAGGCAAATCGGAGCAGATGAGAACCCGGCCCCGCGCGGCTAGGCTGCCCGACATGGCCGGCAGGTGGAACGCTCTGGGGAAGCAATTGGGGATCGTAGCCAAGGAGCAGGGATCCCAGCTCGTCAAGCAGCAGGCGCCCAAGTTGATCGGGCGGGTACAGAAGTCCTCGGTGTGGGACCGGGCGGTGCGGGCGGTCGCGCCCAAACCGGCGCCGCCCCGGGTGCGGCCGACGTCGTCGGCGGGCGTGCCGTCCACCGAGCGGGCGCGGCTCATCGTCTACAGCCCGCAGCTGGACGGGCGCGCGGATCCCGGTGAGATCGTGTGGACCTGGGTGCCCTACGAGGAGGACCCGAACAACGGCAAGGACCGCCCGGTGCTGGTGGTGGGCAGGGAGCGGGACCTGCTGCTCGGGCTGATGCTCTCCTCGAACGAGGACCACGAACACCATTCGAACTGGGTGGGCATCGGCTCCGGTCCGTGGGACAACCAGGGCCGCGACAGCTGGGTGCGCCTGGACCGGGTACTGGACGTGCCCGAGACCGGGATTCGCCGCGAGGGCGCGATCGTCCCGCGCAAGACCTTCGACCGCGTGGCGCACCGCCTCTGCGCGGAGTACCACTGGCACTAGGAACCCGAACGCACCCGGGCCCCGTTCCGAATCGGAACGGGGCCCGGGCTTTTCACGCGGCTATCTCAACTCAGCGGATTGCGCGAGCGCCCGAACATGAGGCTGTAGACCAGCGCGCCGAGCACGCCGCCGACCAACGGGAACAGCAGGAACACCCACAGCTGCCCGGCCGCGCCGTCCTGATAGAAGGCCACCGCCAGGCTGCGCGCGGGGTTGACCGAGGTGTAGTCCACCGGAATCGAGATGAGGTGGATGACCGCCAGCGTGATGCCGATGGACAGACCGGCCAGCGGCACGTCCGAGAGCTGATCGGTGGAGGCCAGCACCACGAACACCAGCAGCGCGGTCAGCACCACCTCGACGGTGATCGCCGCGGCCAGGCCGTAGCCGTTGGTGGTCACCCCGCCCAGCTCGACCGCGGACGGTGAGTGCGCGCCCCAGCCGTTGGCCGCGAGCCCGTTCTGCGCCCGGTCGTAGGAGGGCAGGTTCTTCGCGATGGCGTAGACGACCGTGCCGCCGGCCAGACCGCCGAGGAGCTGGGCCACCCAGTACGCGCCCAGGGTGACGATGTTGATCCGGCCCAGCAGGAACTGGCCGACGGTGACGGCCGGATTCACATGGCAGCCGGAGATCGGGCCGATCGCGTACACCAGGAACACCAGGGTGAAACCGAACGCCAGTGCCACACCGAGCGCGCCGACCCGTTCACCGGCCAGGACCGCGGTGCCGACGCCGCCGAGCACGAGCACGAAGGTGCCCAGGGCCTCGGCGAACAGCTTCCGGCCCAATGCGATCGGTTGCAGTTCCGCCAGTTCTTCGGCGAATTCCTGCGCTGTAGGGGACATGAGCCACCTTCCCGGATCGTCCCGCGGTGTGCGGAGAGCATCTGAGTTCTGCCGTGTCGCGCATCAGGCGAGCCGAGTGATCTCCACAACCACGTCGAGATCGGTCGAGCCGCTGCCGCTGAAGATACCTTTCAAAGGGGGCACATCGGCGTAATCACGACCGACGCCAACTGAAACGTGTTGCTCCGTTATGGGGATGTTGTTGGTCGGGTCGTAACCCCACCATTGCCCGGTCCAGGCTTCGACCCAGGCGTGCATCTGGCCGGCAACCGTATGCCCCACCTCGCCGCCCGGATCCGGGTGCAGGTAACCGGAGACGTAGCGGCTGGGAATTCCCATGCTGCGCAACAGCAATAGCGTCAGGTGCGCGTAATCCTGGCAAACGCCCTGCCTTTCGGCGAACGCCTGCACCGCGGAGGTGTGGACCGAGGTGGTTCCGGCCAGATAGGTCATTTCCCGGTGCACCCATTCCGCACCGCGCACAACGGCTTTGGCCGGCGGCACGCCCTTGGCGAGCTGGCGGGCCACCGGGGCCAGGCGGCGTTCGCGCGGGACGTAGTCGGTGGGGGTGAGCAGTTCGTCGAATCGATCCGCGACCGAATCGGCGCGCAGTTCCTCCCAGGACAGCTCCTCGGCGGGTCCGGCGAACGGCTCGGTCTCCACCACCGAGGCGCCGGTGACCTCCAGTTCGGTGTGCGGTGCGTTCAGGTCGAAGGCTGTGACCGTGGTCCCCCAGTAGTCGGTGTAGCGATAGGACCTGGTCGAGGGCACCGTGTCGACCCGGTTGAGGATGACGTTCTGGCGACTGTCCGCGCGCGGGCTCAGCCGCGCCTCGTTGAACGACCGGGTGACCGGCGCGTCGTACACGTATCCGGTGGTGTGCACCACCCGCATGCGCCAGCTCATACCGATTCTCCGACCCGGAAGCCGTTGAGCCCGTGCAGCCCCGTCCAGGCCACCCAGGATTCGGCGTGGAAGTACTGCAGCGCCACCGCCTCGCCGATCTCGTGACAGGTCGCCTGCAACCAGAGCAGCCGGCTCGGCAGGTCCTCGAGCAATTCCGCCGCGGGCAGGAACTCGAGTTCGCTGCGGGCGCGCCCGAGCAGCCGGTGCGCCTCCTGACGCGCGGCGAAACGACTGTTGGGGCGTTGATCCAGTTCCTGCAGGCAACTTTCGGCCATGCGCAGCGAATGGAAGACCGAGCGCGGGAAAAGCCGGTCCAGCAGGATGAATTCGGCGATCTGATTCGCGTCCAGCACCCCGCGATGCGTGCGCAGATAGGGGTCGTGCGCCCCGGCCGAGCGCAGCACCGTCACCCACGCGGGCGAGGAGGTGCGGTCCCCCGCCCGCGAAAGCAGCAGGCGCACGGTCATATCGACGCGCTCGATGGATCGGCCCAGCAGCAGGAACCGGTAGCCGTCGTCCCGGCTGAGCGTGGAATCGGAGAGTCCGGCGAACATGGCCGCGCGGTCGGTAATGTAGTGACAGAACTCGTGCGGGCCCAGGGCGCGGGCCGCGCGTTCGGCCGCGGCCAGCCCGTTGTAGGTGGCGTTGAGACACTCCCACATTTCGGTCGAGGTGACTTCCCTTGCGCCCCGGGCATTTTCCCGCGCCCGGTGCACCGAATCCACAATGGATCCGCCGTGTTCACGGCCGAAGGCCACCAGCTCGGTGACCGACCACACGTCGAGTTCGGATTCGGGTGGTTCGATGCCCAGTACCCGTAACAGCACCCTGGAGGTTCGATCCGGGTCCACCGTCGCGTCCTCGAGCAATTGATGCACCGCGACATCCAGAATGCGCGCCGTGTACTCGGCGCGTTCGACGTATCGGCCGATCCAGAAAAGGGATTCGGCATTGCGCGCCAACATGTTTACCGCCTAACGGGTCCTACTGCTTACCTCCGCCACGCTGCGGTTCGAACGTCTACTGCGATTGTTGTTGCTGACTGGCCCGATGGGGCGTGGGTTCACGGGATTGGTCCCGGTCCTGCGGAATATGTTGTTCGCCGACCAATTGCGTGCCGGCCAATTCTCGCTGTGCCACAGAGGTTCTGGGGGCCAGCACCCAGGTGTCCTTACTGCCCCCGCCCTGGCTGGAATTGACGACCAGCGACCCGTCCGGCAGCGCCACCCGCGTCAATCCGCCGGGCAGCACCCAGATGTCGTCGCCGTCGTTGACCGCGAACGGCCGCAGGTCCACGTGCCGCGGCAGCAGCCCGCCGCCGATCTTGCTCGGCACGGTGGACAGTTGGACCACCGGCTGGGCGATCCACCCGCGCGGATCGGCCCGCACCTTGCGGCGGATCGCCTCGAGTTCCTTCGGGGCGGCGTCGGGCCCGATGACGATCCCGTACCCGCCCGAGCCCTCGACCGGTTTGACCACCAGTTCGGCCACCCGGTCCAGCACCTCGTCGCGTTCGTCGGGTTCCCAGCAGCGGTAGGAGTCCACGTTGGGCAGGATCGGCTTCTCGCCGAGGTAGTACTCGATGAACGCGGGCACGTAGGTGTACACGAGTTTGTCGTCGCCCACGCCGTTGCCGACCGCGTTGGCCAGCACCACCGATCCCGCACGCGCGGCATTGAGCACCCCGGCCACGCCCAGCATGGAGTCGGGGCGGAACTGCATCGGATCCAGGAAGGTGTCGTCGATGCGGCGGTAGATGACGTCGACCTGGCGCTCGCCGGCGGTGGTGCGCATGTAGACGACGCTGTCGCGGCAGAACAGGTCCCGGCCCTCGACCAGTTCCACGCCCATCTGCCGGGCCAGCAGCGAATGCTCGAAATAGGCGGAGTTGTAGACCCCGGGGGTGAGCACCACCACGGTCGGGTCGGTCTCGTTGGGCGCGGCCGCCGCGCACAGCGCGCGCAGCAGGTGACTGGGGTAGTCGCCGACCGCGTGCACCCGATGCGAGGCGAACAGGTCCGGGAACACCCGGGCCATGGTGCGGCGGTTCTCCATGACGTAGGAGACACCGGACGGGGAGCGCAGATTGTCTTCCAGGACCCGGAAGTCACCGTGCTCGTCGCGAATCAGGTCGATGCCCGCGACGTGGATGCGAACCCCGTTGGGCGGCACCAGCCCGGCGGCCTCGCGATGGAAGTGCGCGCAGGAGGTGACGAGTCGGCGCGGGATCACCTCGTCGCGCAGGATCGTCTGTTCGCCGTAGACGTCGGCGAGGAAAGCCTCGAGCGCCCGCACGCGCTGTTTGATGCCGCGTTCGAGTTTGGTCCACTCCGCGGCGGCTATTACCCGGGGCACCAGGTCCAGCGGAAAGGGCCGTTCCTGGCCCGAGAGCGAGAAGGTGATGCCCTGATCCACGAAGGCGCGCGCCAGCGCCTCGGCCCGGGCCTCCAGGTCCGCCGCGTCCGCGGTGGCCAGGGCCGCGAAGATGCCCCGGTAGGGGGCGCGCGGGTGGCCGGAGGGGTCGAACATCTCGTCATACGCGTCGGCATAGCGGCCGGGTCGGTAGCCCGCGAAGACCCCGTCCACGGCACTGCCGATCTCGGCACGGCCGTTCGATGATGGAGCGGCCGCGGCCGATCGTGCTCCGGCTACGGGGGTCATGCAAAAATAGTCCATCACGCAGGGGCAACACGCAGTTGGACGCGGATAAATTTCTCGTATCGTCCATGTAGCGAACAGGGCCGATTTCATACACCGGCGTGTTGCCTGGTAATCTCGACCGTCGGTGCTGCGCTACAGGAACGTCAGTGTGCGCCCGGAGACTTTCAGTACTTACCTCATACACACCAAACGAAGGAACACGAGGAAACAGGCGTGGCCAACATCAAGTCCCAGATGAAGCGGATCCGTACCAACGAGCTTGCGCGCCAGCGCAACCAGTCGGTGAAGTCCTCGCTGCGCACCTCGATCCGCAAGTTCCGCGAGGCCGCCGCCGCCGGTGAGAAGGACAAGGCCCTCACCCTGCTGCAGTCCGCGAGCAAGAGCCTGGACAAGGCCGCCTCGAAGGGTGTCATCCACTCCAACCAGGCCGCCAACAAGAAGTCGGCGCTGTCGCTGGCCTTCAACAAGCTCGGCTGATTTTCACCGGTATTCCATTCCGGTAAGCATGCTTCGAACAGCCGCCGTGGCCACGACGACCACGGCGGCTTTTGTCGTATCCTCGCTGCCGAGACTTGCCGAGGCCGACGGTTCCCTGCAGGATGGCCTGCGACCGTCAGGCTATTGGATCGACCACCCCCGTTGGGAGCACCCTTGACACCGCTACGCCGTACTCGCCAGTCCTGGACCCGCGGCGCCGCGGCCGCCGGTATCGTCGCGGTCGCGCTCACGACCGGCCTCGGCACCGCCGCCGCCCGGCCCATCGGCCCGTTCGAGGTGGGCGGCGCGATCGAGGTCGAGTACGACCGGGGTGGCGGCTTCGACGCGTTCGGCGATCCGGTCGGCCCCGAGGTCGATGCCGCGGGCGGCGGCCGCAAGCAGGACTTCAACCGCAACGTGTCGATCTACTGGACCCCCGCGACCGACGCGCGCGCCATCGGCGGCGCGATCCGGGACAAGTGGTGGCAGCAGGGCGCGGAGGGCGGGGCGCTGAAGTACCCCGTGGTCAGCGAGGGCGCGACGGCAAAGCCGGGGCGTTTCCAGCACTTCCAGAACGGCTCGATCTACTGGTCGGTCGGCACCGCGGCGCACGTGCTCACCGGTGTGATCCTCGACAAGTACGGCAAGGCCGGCTGGGAGAACAGCCCGCTGGGCTTCCCCATCACCGATGAGGGCAAGACCACCAAGGAGAGCGGCAAGTACACCCTGTTCGAGGGCGGCGCGATCTACTCCACGCAGAAGACCGGCACCCGGACGATCTGGGGCGCCATTCGCAACGAGTGGGTGCGAAACGGCGCGGAGAACGGCCGGTACGGCTTCCCGACCAGTGACGAATACGACTACGAGGGCGGCAAGGCCCAGGAGTTCCAGGGCGGCAAGCTCACCTGGCAGCCCTGATCCCCGACGACCCGGGAACCCGCTCGACGCCTCGATGGCGCGGGCGGGTTCTCTCGTTCTGGCTCAGACGGATTCGCGCAGGTCGATGATGCGCGCGAGGGCGTGTTCCAGGGCGTAGTTCGTGTCGGCCGCGCCGCCCTTGACGTCGGCGTTCAGCGCGGCCACGACCTGCAGGGCCGCGCCGATGGCGGCGCCGTTCCAGCCGCGGGCCTGACCCTGGGCCTTCTTGACCTTCCAGGGCGGCATGCCGAGATCGCCCGCGAGTTTGAACGGGTCGCCGCGGCCCGCGGAACCGACCCGGGCGATGGTGTGCACCGAATCGGCGAGGGCATCGGCCAGCAGGACGGCCGGAACGCCGCGGTCGGTGGCCCAGCGCAGCGCTTCCATCGCGGCCGGGCGGTCGCCGGAGACCGCGAGGTCGGCGACGTCGAAACCGGTGACCTCGGCGCGGCCGGAGTAGTAGCGGTGCACCGCGGCCACGTCGACCTTGCCACCGGTATCGGCGATCAATTGTGAAGTGGCGGCGGCCAATTCGCGAAGCTCCGAGCCGACGGACTCGATGATGGCCTGCACCACGTCGCCGGATGCCCGCACGTTGGCGTTGCGGAATTCGTTGCGCACGAATTCGACTCGCTCACCGGCTTTGGTGACCTTGGTCGCCGGGTGCACCACCGCGCCCAGCTTCTGCAGCGCGGGGGCGAGGGCCTTGGCACGGCCGCCGCCGGAGTGCAGGATCACCAGCACGACGCCTTCGGGCGGGTCGGTGGCGGCGTCCTGGACCACCGCGACGGCGTCCTTGCCGGCTTCGGCGGCGGCCTCGAGCACGATGACGCGATCCTCGGCGAACAGCGAGGGGCTCAGCAGCTCGGCCAGTTCCGCGGTGCTGGCGTCACCGGCCCGCAGCCTGTCCACCGGCATGGCGGCGGCGTCCGGGCTGGCGGCCCGCGCCTGCGCGGTGATCGCCGCCACCGCCCGCTCCACCAGCAGTTCTTCATCACCGAGCACGAGATGCAGGGACGCGGGTCGTTGGCTCACGACCCCGATCCTACGAGTCGGGCCCGACACCTCCCCGACGCGGGCGCAGCGCGCCGAGCACAATCGCGCACAGCACCGCGGCCACCACACCCGACCGCACGCCGCCGGGCAGCTGCACCGAGGCGTGCAGCGCCGCCGCCCGATCGGCGACGGTGAGCAGCCACCACAGCGGCGGCCCGGTACAGCGGACGACCGCTTCCGCCGCCGGGGACCACACGCAGGAGAGCACCGCACCCAGCGCCCCCAGCACGGTGATCGGCGCGATCACGGGTTCCACCAGCACACTCACCACGATCGCGAGCAGGCTCACATGCCCCGTCATGGCGATGACGATCGGCGTGGTCACCACGAACGCCGCCGCGGACACGGCCACCGCGTCTGCGGGCGCCCGCCACCACCCCCGCGCCCGCAACCACTCCGACCATCCCGGCGCGAAAACCACCAGCCCCGCCGTGGCCACCACCGACAGCGCGAACCCCCAATCCACCGCCAGCCCCGGCGACCACCCCACCAGCCCGATCACCGCCGCGCACAACGCCGGAACCGCCTGCTTCCGCCGCCCGCCCACCATCGCCAGCAGCGCCACCGCCCCCATGACCGCGGCCCGCAACACACTCGGCGAGGGCCGTGCCAACACCACGAACATGACCAGCGCCACCGCGGCCACGGCGACACCCACCCGCAGATCCACGGTGAGCACCCGCATCGAAAGCAACACCGCCCCTAGCAAAATCGTCACATTCGCCCCGGAAACCGCGGTCAAATGCGAAAGATGCACCTCCCGGAAATCCCCCCGCACCTTCTCCGAAACCCGCGACACATCCCCGATGACCAACCCCGGCAACAACCCCGCCGCCTCCTCCCCCAGGGCCCGCTCCGCCACCCCCGCGAACTCCGCCCGCACCCCACCGGCCACCCGCTGCCACCACGGCGCTTCCCCCAGCAGCGTCGGAACTCCCTCCACCCGAACGACTCCCACGGTCATCCCACGCGCCCACCCCCGGTCCACCTCCCCCCGAAACACCACCCGCTGCCCCGGCAACAACCCCGCCCAACCCGCCTCCCGGGTGAACGCGATCACCTCACCCCCACCCCGCACCGCCTCCACTCCGCCGGCGTCATCCCGCGTGCCACCCCCGCCGCCGGTCTGCCCGTCACCCGACGCGGACCCACCCGAACCTTCCCGCCCGCCCGCCCGCTTCCCCGCCCCGGCCTCACCCCGCCGAAACTCCACCAGCTCCAGCCGCACGATCCAGTCCCGACCCCGAAACCCCGCCCCACTCAACTTCTTCGGATCATCCGCCACCACCGCGGTAACCCGAACCCGCTCCCCCTCCGGCACCACCCCCAGCGGATGCTCCGCCACCCGATACGCCTGCCACCCCCCGGCCATCCCGAATCCCGCCCCAACCACCAACCCCGCCAACACAACCCACATCCCCTGCGGGGTCCGACGCCGAACGCCCCACCCCCACACCGCGACCGCCGAGACCCCGCACCCGACACCCACCCCGACCCCGGCCCGCCATCCACCGGCCAACGCCACGATCATCGCGCCCCAGGCACACACAGCCGCTGGAACCAACCGAGCGTCCAGAACCTGCGGAGCCTCGGCGAATTCCCCCGCATCCGCCACCTCGCGCCCTGTCCCCGGCCTCACCACCGGGGTTCCACCGATCTATCGCTCTCCGAGTTCGCGCGGTTGGCGACGCCCCGCCCGCACTCACCCCCAAACTCGGCCACCCGATCCAGCGCTCCCGGGGCGGGAAACCGCTGCCCGCCGGTATCCCGGCCTCCGGCGGACACGGCCTCCGTGTCCTCGGCGCCCGGGTGTCGACCGCTGACCCGCGTGTGCTCAGCGGTGTCTGCCGAATCCCAGCGTGCTGCCGCAGCGCGGCACCGCGATTCCCCCGTGTACATACGCGACCACCGGCGGCCGAAGGCGTCCGGCAGGGTCGAGGGAGCAGCGGGTTCACCCGCGTCGACCATGTCGATCGGTCGGATATGCGGTCCCACAACGCTTTTCTGGCTCACATGGAACGCGTCGGCGTTCGAGGTGGGGCCGCGGACGGCGGTGGGCGGGTTCGTCATATCGTCACCGCGGGGCGGAGGCGGGCCAGGCGGGCGGGGCCTATGCCGTCTATGTCGGCGAGTTGATCTATCGAGGTGAAGCGGCCGTGGGTGGTGCGCCAGGCGACGATGGATTTGGCGGTGATGGGACCTACGCCGGGGAGGGCGTCGAGTTCGGCTTCGGTGGCGGTGTTCAGGTTGATTTTGGCGGCGGGGGTGGCCGGGCGGGGCGAGGTGGGATCGAGTGGGGCGGAGGGGGGTTTGGCGGAATTGATGATCGTGGTGGCTACCTGCTGGGCGCGTGGGACGGGTTTGCCGACCACTATCTGGTCGCCGTCCACGAGGGGCTGGGCCAGGTTCAGGGCGGAGAGGTCGGCGTCGGGGCGGGGGGACGCGGATTTCAGGGCGTCGGCGACCCTGGAGCCGGCGGGGAGGCGGCGGAGGCCGCTGTAGTCCACGAAGCCGATCACGCTGACCACCAGCTCGCCGGTGGACGCGGGATGGCCGTTCACCTCGGAGGGGTTGGGCGCGGCGGGGTTTCGGGACGGTACCGATGCCTGCGCGGCTCCCGGCCCGCCCTGCGGCGCGGAGCCCGCGCCGCCGCTCTCTCCGCCATCGGCGTTCGGAGCGCCGCCGCCCGAAC
>NZ_JBEXUS010000159.1:0-13896 GCF_040614455.1 Nocardia sp. NPDC005978 | reverse complement strand
CCCGCGGCGATGCCGATGGACGCCTGGCGCGAGAACGACGAATTCTTCGTCGAGTTCGACCTGCCCGGCATCGATCCCGAATCCCTCGACCTGGACGTGGAGCGCAACGTGGTGACCGTGCGCGCCGCACGCCCGGACATCGACCCCGGCCGGTCCATGCTCGCGGCCGAACGCCCGCGTGGGGTGTTCTCCCGGCAACTGGTTCTGGGTGAGGCCCTGGATACCGAGCAGATCCGCGCGAACTATCGCGACGGCGTCCTGCGCCTGTCGATCCCGGTGGCCGAGAAGGCCAAACCACGAAAGATCGAGATCGCCAGACCCGAGCGCCAGGTTGTCGAAGACCGTCAGGCCATCAACGCCTGACCGCCGACTCCGGGCGCGGGCCGCCCGGCACACCACACCCGTATCGAGACACTGATTCGCGAAAAGTGAGGTGATGCCTGTCCCGAACACCACACGCACACCCGCGAGAGCGGCATACAGGCGGGGCGGAGTCCGGTAGCCGGCCACGACGCTGCATCCCGAACGGCTGATGCACGGCCAACGTTGTGGCGCAACCGTTCTCGCGCTACAGGCCTGCCGCTCCCGCGAAAAGACACAGTACGGCACTTGTTCGATCCACTCACCGCATCGGGTGGGCACGGCCCACCGATTCGGGCGTTGCCCACCCGGTGCCCGTTCGACCAGCTTGCGAGAGGAGACCATTCGACATGACCACGACTGCGCTCGGCACCGAGCACACCCCGCCCGAGATGACGGACACTGATGTTCAGTCCGACCGGACCGCTCACTCCTGGACGATCTCCGATGACGACGACTGCTACAGCTGCCTCGCGTACTGACCACGCCCCCGACCGCTCCACAGCGGAATCACTATCTCCCCGAAGGCGAGTAACGGCCGATCGCTCTCGCACAAGGCGCCGGTCCTGGCGTCGATCATCTCCTGGAACTGCGCCCGGCTCGGCCTGCCGGCCCACCATCACGTGCCCCAGCGCCTCGGCGGCGCCCAAGCCCGCATAACGGTCCGCGGCCGCCGCGGCGGCCAGGTCGATACCTCGTTCCCGCAACCGGTCCACCCAGGCGATTCGATGCGGGCTGGCGCGATGATCACCACCGCGGCGTCGTTGGCCAACCCGTCAGCCAGGAACGACCCGACATCCTCGATGAGACGCTGCTCGGCGTCGTAGACGTTCACCACATGGTTGCGGGTCCGACGGCGCTCCCGACGAGCTCCATGGAGCGACCCATATGCGGGCGGTTGCACGACGGCCGGCGTGCGGGGAGGCCGCGCGTGAAATTCGATGCACATTCGTGGCAATCGAGCGTTTCCGGCAGATCTTGCCGGGTATGCCCGCACCAGCACGGCAGGGAGTGCCGCTACGGCATCCCGCCGACGAGCTGTTCCCGTGCACCAGAGTGTCCTCGGCGGCGCTGACTATCAGCACTATTCGCGAGAGGGAGTGGGATTGTGGAGGACATCGAGTCGAAAGCTCCCCGCGAGCCGATGGCGGATGGCGCAGGGGACGTGCCCGCACCCCGGCATCGCCGCCCGGCAGGGGTCTCCGACGGCACCGTCGCCGCCACCGGGAAGTTGTCGGAGGCGCTGGAAACCATCGAACGCGCTCGCGGGCATCTCTACGCATTCCACCAACTCACCGGCGGTGCCGATTTGGCGTTGGATGAGGCGGTGCGCTTGTTTCGCGACGCTGGTCATCCGGACCTTGCCGACAGGATCGCACGGGAACTGATCGGGCGCAATGTCCTGGAAGGACGGTGGACCTTCCAGATCGTCGAGGAATACGACGACGGGTATTACAGCTTGTTTCGCGATATCGATCTCGCGGCCCGCACTCAGCTTCTAAACGGGCGCAGGCACATCTTCGAGGCCGAGATGAAGGAAAAGCGCCGCAGCGCGGACCAACCGGGTCATACGGCCACCCCCTAGCCACCGCGGGCCGGCCATCCCAACGGCTCATGCCGGCGTGGCTGGCGATCACCGACGAACTCGGAACCGGTTGCCGTTGACACGCCTTACTTGAAAAGCGGATACAGCCCGTATGCCACGGTCGCTGTGAACACCAACCAGGTGACCACCCGGAGCAGTTGACCGACACGAAGGTGTACGAAGCCGCGCAGCGCGTCGTTGCGCCGGGAGCCGTCGTCGTCGCGGTGCGTCCGCCGCACCGGTGTGGTTGTCGGTGCCACTTGGGTTCGGCTATCTCCCTTTCCAGGTCTTCGGCGTTCCGGGCGCGGCGCGGGACTCGACGAGACACCGAGTGCACGAACAGGACTCACAGGAGAATATGCTTCTCCATTTTCGCGAACCATACTTGACGTTCCAGGGAACGCAGTGCAGATTGGGTGAGCAGCACTCCGGCGCGGTCGAGCGCCGCGGCACGACGAGAGGGGTCAGCGATGGCGTTGCAGGCGGTTCTGGAGGAGATTCGGAAGCGGCCCGGTTCCGGTGATGTCATCCCGATCATCGACCCGGTGACCGAGGAGCAGATCACCGAGTTCACCGACTGCGGGGCCGACGGGGTCGACCAGGCGGTCACCCGCGCCAGGGCGTCCTTCGAGGCTGGGGTCTGGTCCGGTCTCCCGGGGCGCGAGCGGGCCAAAATCATGTGGCGCATCGCCGATCTCATCGACGAGCACGCCGCCGAGTTCGCCGCGATCGACTCCGCCAACACCGGCATGATGAAACTGCAGTCCGAGATGGTGGTTCCGACCTGCGCGGAGTTCTTCCGGTATTACGCCGGCTGGTGTTCCAAGATCAACGGCACCGCGTATGACGTTCGGACCACCGGCATCGCGACGGACAGCTACGTCGACCTGCACGCGTACACCCTCAAGGAGCCCTACGGTGTCGTCGGGCTGATCTTCCCGTGGAACGGGCCCATCTTCAACGCCTGCGCGAAGATCGCTCCCGCGCTCGCCGCAGGGTGCAGCAGTCTGGTGAAACCCGCTGAGGAGACGCCGCTTTCGGCACTACTGCTGGACCGCCTGATCCACGAAGCCGGCGTCCCGGAGGGCGTTGTCAACCTCATCACCGGGTACGGGCACACCGCCGGCGCGGCGATCAGCGCCCACCCCGACGTCGAGAAGGTCGCCTTCACCGGGTCCACCGAGGTCGGCAAGATGATCGTGCAGGCGTCGGCGGGCAACCTGAAGAAGGTGATGCTGGAGCTCGGCGGCAAGTCGCCGGTCCTGATCTTCGACGATGCCGACCTGGACAAGGCCATCTTCGGTGCGGCGATGGGTATTTTCGTGCATTCCGGGCAGGGTTGCGTCTGCGGTTCCCGGATCTTCGTGCAGCGCGGGGTGTACGACCGGGTGGTCGAGGGCATCGCCGGGGTCGCGAATTTCATGAAGTACGGCGGCCCGAGCGAAGAGGGCGTCATGAGCGGTCCGCTGATCAGCGCCAAGCAGCTCGACCGCGTCCTGGGGTACATCGACGAGGGCAAGCGCGACGGCGCGGAGGTCGTGACCGGCGGCCATCGGCTCGACCGCACAGGCTATTTCGTGCATCCGACGGTGCTCACCAACGTCGATCCCAGCATGCGGCTCTACCGCGAGGAGATCTTCGGCCCGGTCGTCTCGATCATCCCGTTCGACGACGAGGACGAGGCGATCGCGATGGCGAACGACACCAGCTACGGGCTCGCGGGCACGGTGTGGACCACCGACATCAGCCGCGGCCACCGCCTGGTCAAACGTCTGCAGGCCGGCAGCGTACAGATCAACTGCCAGTTGATCTTCGACCACGACGTGCCGTTCGGCGGGTACAAGCAGTCCGGCTGGGGGCACGAGTTCGGCAAGGAGGGCCTCGACGGCTACCTCAAGACCAAGTCGGTCTGGGCTCAGCTCTGAGGCCACCGGGTCACCGCGGCGGTGCGGCGTCGGCTACAGCGGCCGCACCCAGGTGGCCCGGGCGCTGCTCACCTCGGGTTCGAACGTGAAGACAACCCGCTGCCGTTCGGTCAGCACCCGGTAGCCGGGAAGGTCGATACACGAGTGCTCGACGAACACCCGCTGCTCGGGCTGGTCGTCGGGGACGATGAATCCGAAACCCTTCGCCATGTCGAACCACAGCACGGTGCCGTGGAATCGGGCCTGCGTCAGCGCACGATCGTCCATATCGAGAACCGAAGCACCTGCGGTAGAGCCGGTCATCATCTGCACGTAAAACTCCTCAACGTTCGACTTGCCGTAGCCGACGTACCCGCAATGACGGCCGTGAATCGCGATCGAGGCGGGCGAGTTGAGGAACGACGCCGCGAATCTGCGCGCCGCGCGCGAACTTCAGGACTCCGGGCGCTCGATCCCCGTGCGCCCCTGTATGACGGCGAGTCTGACGAGCAGGGTCTCTGCGAAGCTCGCCTGCAAGGCGGCGCTTCCCCGTTGAACGGGGTACAGCGTGAGCAGAGCCGCGACGCCGACGATCGTGTTGAAGACTGTCCGGTTCAGGGCGGTGTCCGCGCCCATGATCGTCTCGACGACGATGTCGCGGCCGTCGCCCCGGGGAATGAACCGGCCCCAGTACCAGTACGTAAGTCCGCCCAGGGTCATTGCCCACCAGACGATCGGCAGCACGAACGTGATGATGGCGATCGGCAGGTTGACGATCGCGTACAGCAGGTCCAGCCAGCTCTGACCCTGGCGGATCGGTGCGAGAACCCGACGGAACCATCCCGATCCCTCGGGCGCACCGGCGTATCGGGGCCGAGGTGACGCCGTATCGGTCAGTTGCTCCAGGCGGACGCGTTCGATGTCGGCGAACCCGCGCGCGAGCAGGAGCGTCAGCGCGAGCAGCGGGATTCCCACGAAGACCGCCGCCGTGCCGACGCTCGCGGCGAAGAGCGCCACGAGGAGGCTGAAACTGACCAGTGCGAGAGGCAATCCCACCGAGGTGTAAGCAAAGTCGAGTGCCAAGCGCCGGATGAACGTCATGCGGAAGACGCTAGGAGCACACCTACCGTGATCCCATCCACCTCCGGTATGGGATCGGACTACCACCGGGGAGGGACGAATCACCGCTATCCGCTTGCGATTCGAGCCGGGAGGCCGTGCGCGCGAGGGCTGTCACCCGCTCGCGCGCTATCCCGCGGGGACGACACCGGGAGCTACCCGCTCCGGGTCATCACGATCTCCTCGCCGTCGCTGGTGCGCAGGCTGAGGCTCGACGTCGTCGCCTCGGCGGTGATGTTGCGCATCCGCCCTTCCCCGACGAGCCGATCGACAAGCGCGTGCAGGCGCGGCGCCCGTTGTTCGAGCGAGGTCATCTCCTCGGCGGTGACGCTCACGATGCCGTGATACTTGCGCGGCATGTCGCTCAATCCTTCACGCTGCCAGCTCATTCGGGTATCGCTGGCGAGGTGCCCGGCGACATCGGTGCACGCGCCGCCCGCATCGCACAGGCGCAGGGTGATCCGGTCGCCGGCGTAGTCGAAGTCCCGGATGGCGACGGTCCAGCCCTCGGCGTCGCGGTAGCCGTAGTCGACCCCGGTGGGCGGGCTCATCGTCAGGTGCGAGGTGTCACCGGAACGGTTGTCCAGGGTGTCGGCCTGCTGCGGTTGGTCGGTGACGGTGAACGCCCAGTCGGCGTTCGGGTCGATGGGCTTGTGCCAGAAGCCGGTACGGCCCTCGCCGTCGCGGCCCTCCACGCGCAGTTCGCGTTCGTGCGAGTGGGCCCCGGTCTGGTGGATGCTGATGGTCGAGGTGATCTCACCGCTGATCTTGGGCTGCCGAATCCAATCCGGCGCCGGGAGTTGGATATCGGCGTAGCGGTTGAACGGGGGACGCAACTGCGGGAAGCGTGAGAACTCGTGCTCGAAGTTGTTCGGTGCGGCGTCGAACGCCGACTGATCCTCGTAGGAGTACGAGAAGAACAGGGTGTCCGCGCCCGAGATGTCGAAATCCCACAGCCGCGTAAACATGTCGCCGTACTCGTTGATGACGAAGGTGGTCGAGCCCGACGAGCTGAGGTTGATCGCCCGGAATCGCCCGTTCAACGGGCCGGGGAGTTCGTAGCTGTAATCGTCCGCCAGTTCGCTGATTTCGGGATGCAGCGGGTCACCGGCGGGCAGCCACGGGTCCAGGATGGCGATCCGATCGCCTCCGGGTGAGAGTACGTACACCGTGGTGACACCCGCTCCGCCCACCGGGACCTCGTGTCCCGACGCGTCGGTCCAGCGCCCGTCGTGCCGGAACGGCAGCACCTGAACGTAGCGCGGGTTCAACCAGGACAGGCTCCAGGCCTGCGAGCCCGGCCGCACCCGTGTCCCGCTCGGGTCGAGCCAGATCGGCGCACCGAATCGCTTTGTCCACCACCACAGTTCCGGCGTCCAGTCGGCGGATTCCAGGGTGTAGATCCAGCCCTCGGGTCCGGTGGCCATCAGTCGGCTGCCGTCCACCGAGATACCGGTGATCTGCCCGCGCAGGCAGTTGGGCACGGGCGGGATGCGCCAGCCCGACTCCCCCGCGACCGCCTTGATGTACAGGTTGTTGTCCAGCAGCGCGTACTGCCAGACCTCGTTGAATCCGCCCTTGTCGGTGCGCAGTTCGATGCGACGGGGCAGTCGCGCAGCGACGTCCGGCGGGACCGGGGGCATCGTCAGCAGCCCGATGCCCACGTCCGGGCTGTACAGCGGCAGCGGCCAGGCTCCGGCGCGCCCCGGCAAACCCAGCGCGGCACAACTGATTTCCTCGGGAAGGATGCCCGACCACGGCCACCATTCGTCGGCCGCCGCCGGACGCGCCGTGGCGACCGATGTCGCCATCAACCCCGCAACGAGCACACCGCCCCAACCCTTGCGCACCGGTTCCGTCTCCCTGATCCTCATGAATCGACGAAGAACACGCCACCGCGCACCCGGTCCGCGGGTGCGTGGCACTAGCCGAACGTCGGGCTCGAATCCCGGCCCGGGATGCCGGACCAGAGAGGGCGATGGTCCGCCAACCCGCGAAACATCCTGGCCCGGAGGTCGCGCGGAATCCGGACCGACACGCCGGACGCGGAACCTGTTGTCGTCGGGTCGATGCCACCCGCGGGGGCTCTTTCGGATGTCCGGGAGTTGTGCTGCGAACACGGCCGGGGCCTGCGAGGCCACCGATCGCATCGAACCCTCGCCGCGCGTGCTTGATCGTTTCCCGCCGCGTCGACCGGGTAGATCTTGGTCATCTGCTCCCCCTCCGGAAGAACGGTGACTGCGCGCCGACGCGACCAAGACGATGACCGAACTGACGATCGAGCACCTCTACCTGACCGCCGGAATAGCTCTGCTGCTGGCCGCGGTGCTGCCCCGGCTCTTCCGGGACCGTGTGATCACGGCCCCGATGCTCATGTTGGGTGCGGGCGCCATAGGCGGTCTCGTGATCGGTGCGGACGGGCTGCGACCGGTGTCCCCGCTGTCACATCCCGGCGTGCTCGAGCACCTCGCGGAGGTGTGCGTGATCGTGGCGCTGATGGGCGTCGGGCTCGCGATCGACCGCCCGCTGCATTGGCGCACCTGGGGTTCCACCTGGAAGCTGCTGCTGATCACCATGCCGCTGTGCATCGCCGCGATGGCGGTGTTCGGCTGGTGGGCGGTCGCGCTCACCCCGGCGGCGGCCGCGCTGATGGCCGCCGCACTCGCTCCGACGGATCCGGTCCTGGCCTCCGATGTGCAGGTGGCGGGCCCGACCACCGGGGACGAGGGCTCGGCCGAGGAGGACGACGAGGTGCGTTTCGCCCTCACCTCGGAAGCGGGCCTCAACGACGCACTGGCTTTTCCCTTCGTCTATCTCGCGATCTTTCTGGCGTCGGGGGACGCGGTGCGGAGTTGGCTGGGCGGCTGGCTGGCCTGGGAATTGCTCGGCAAGATCGCGATCGCGGTCGTGATCGGCCCCGTGGTCGGAGATGTCCTCGGCCGCACCCTGTTCCGGTTCCCCATCGCGCACGCGCGCCTGGCCGAGCGCGGAGAACCGATCGCCGCCCTGGCGGCGGTATTCGCGGTCTACGGCCTCACCGAATTAGCCGGCGGCTACGGCTTTCTCGCGGTTTTCGTCTGTGCGGTCGCCATGCGCCGCATCGAACGCGGCAGCGGCTACCACGAGCAGATGCACGGCCTGGTGGAGCAACTCGAACAGGTCCTGACACTGGTGGTGCTGCTGCTCGTCGGGGCCGCGCTCACCACGGGCCTGCTGACCGCGCTGTCGTGGCCGGGCGCGGCCGCCGGGGTGCTGCTGGTGTTCGCAGTCCGCCCGGCCTTCGGCTGGCTGGCCCTGCGCCGCAGCCCCGACCTCGAGCCCCGCGAACGCGCGGTCACCGCGTTCTTCGGGATACGCGGGATCGGTTCGGTCTATTACGTTTCGTACGCACTGACCCAGGCCGACTTCGGCGCGGAAGCCGAAACCATCTGGGCGATAGTCTCGTTCACGATCGTCCTGTCGGTGATCGTGCACGGCGCGGGCGCCGGATGGGTGATGAAGCAACTGGAGGACAGCCGACACGAGCAGCCGGCGCCGGCCTGACCTCAAACCCCCGCGCTACTTCACTGGTCCTCGACATCGATCGATCCCGCCGCGATCTCCCGTGCGTTGTGATTCGGTGTCGACCCGGCCGAGATTGCGCGCCGATAGCGATCGGCCAGTGAACGCAGTAATTCGACCAGCTCCGGCGGGTCGGTGACAGTGAAGTCGAAGCCGTGCAAAGCGAGCTGCCCGATGTTGATCGCCAGCACCTCGGGGCTGTCCGCACCGGTGTGGAGCACACAAGTCGTGTCATCGATCGCTTCGATGGCGCCCGCCGCCGGCGGGACACGCGCGCCGAGGGATTCCGCGGACGCGTGTACGACCACCGATGCCCGGAATCGCCAGGCCGCCGCAGCGACGCTGCGGGTCACGCGGTCGGTGACGTCTTGCGGTAGTTCACGCGGGGTAAACCGCGGCCCGGCCGGAGGCTTCGGTGTGAGGCGATCAACGCGGAAGGTACGCCAGTCGGACCGATCGATGTCGTACGCGACCAGATACCAGCGGCGTCCCCAGTTGATCAGCCGGTAGGGCTCGGCCACTCGTCGGCTCTCACCACCAGAGTGGTCGCGATAGTCGAATCGAATTCGCTCATGATCACGGCAGGCGGCCGCGATCGCGGTCAGCGTTTCGGCACCGACCCGTGGACCCGTGCCGTCCCCCGGAACTACAACGGTATAGGTCTGCAGGGCATTGACCCTGCGCCGCAGCCGATTCGGCAGCACCTGCTCGAGCTTGGTGAGGGCCCGCAGTGCCGTTTCCTCGATTCCGGCGATACCGCCCGCGGCGGCGGTGCGCAGACCGATGGTGACCGCCACCGCTTCCTCGTCGTCGAGTAGCAGCGGCGGCAGGCTTGCCCCGGCGCCGAGTCGGTAGCCGCCGGCTGTTCCTCTGGTCGCGTGTACCGGATAGCCGAGTTGACGCAGCCGCTCGATGTCGTTGCGCACCGTCCTGGTGCTGACGTCGAGGCGTTCGGCCAGGGTCGCGCCGTTCCAGTCGTTCGGGATCTGCAAGAGCGCGAGCAGGCGCAGCAGTCGCATGGACGTTTCCAGCACTTCTTCGATCTGCCCTTTTCTTTAGGAACGAATCCTTCCTAAAGATCTTCTAACTTTCAGGACATGACATTCAAGACTGCCGCGATTACGCCCTTCCGCAGCGATATTCCGCAGGCAGACCTCGACGATCTGCAGAATCGGCTGGCTCGCACTCGCTGGGCCGAGGAACTTCCCGCGGACACCGCGGGACAGCCCCGGTCCGGGCCGGTGCCGCCGGGGTGGGCGTACGGCGTCCCGCTCGACTACGTGCAACGACTGTCCGCCTACTGGCTCGACGGATACGACTGGCGCACATGGGAAGCCAAACTCAACGCCTACCCCCAGTTCACCACCGAAATCGACGGACAACGCATCCACTTCCTGCACGTCCGATCGCCGGAAACCGATGCCACCCCGTTGATCCTGACCCACGGCTGGCCGAATTCGGTGTTCGAGTTCCTTGACCTGATCGAGCCGCTCACCAACCCGCGCGCCCACGGCGAGAACTCGGGGAGAGCCTTTCACCTGGTCATTCCCTCTCTGCCCGGCTTCGGCTTCTCCGGACCCACCCGGGAGCAGGGCTGGAACCGCTACCGCACCGCCGCGGCGTGGGCCGAGCTGATGAACCGACTGGGCTACGACCGCTACGGCGCCCATGGCAATGACATCGGTTCGCACGTTTCGCCCGAGCTGGGCCGACTCGATCCGGAGCACGTGATCGGGGTACATGTGACCCAGCTGTTCTCCTTCCCGTCCGGTGACCCGGCGGAGCTGGCCGAGCTGACCGATGCGGAGCGGGGATACGTGCAGCACCTGAAGTATTTCGACGACAACATGTCCGGCTACGCCAGACTTCAGGAGAGCGCGCCGCAAAACCTCGCGCACGCACTCGCCGACTCACCCATCGGGCAACTTGCCTGGTCAGCTCAGCTGCTGGCGGCTCTCGATGACGATCATGTCCTGACCAACGCGACGCTGTACTGGCTGACCAACACCGCCGCCTCGGCCGCGCGCTTCTACTACGAAGACCACCACGCCGAGCACCCGATCCAACCGACTACCGCACCTACCGGGCTGGCAAGCTTCGCCTACGACTTCACCGCACTGCGGCGTTTCGCCGAACGCGATCACAGCAACATCGTGTCCTGGAACGAGTTCGACCGGGGCAGTCACTGGGCAACCCAGGACGCACCCGAGTTGTTGATCGCAGACATTCGCCGATTCTTCGGCGAGCTCGAATGAGCCCCGGCGAATGATTCTTCCCGGTGGCGTCGCACTGACTGTCACCTAGCGGCTTGTGCTGACGAAAGGCTACTGATGACACAGGTACTCGGTCTCCGGGCGCTCAACCGCGCCACGCTCGACCGGCAGTTGCTCCTGCGTCGCTCCGAACTATCGGTCACAGAGGCGGTGCAGCGGTTGGTCGGGCTGCAAGCCCAGACCCCGCACACCTGGTATGTCGGACTGTGGTCACGTTTGTCCGGTTTCGTCCCCGAACGGGCTGCCGAACTCCTCACCGGCCGCGAGCTGGTTCGAATGGCTCTGATGCGCTCGACCATTCACCTCGTCACCCCCGGCGACGCCCGAGCGTTGCGGCCGCTGGTCCAGCCTGTCCTGGATCGTGACCTCTACCGCAACCACACCCATGGCAAGCCCATCGCCGGTATCGATATGGCGAAGCTGATCGCTGACGGTGTCGAACTACTCAGCCCGAAACCGTTGACCAACAAGGAAATAGGCGCGTTGCTCGGCGGACGTTGGCCCGGCCGCGCACCCGCCTCACTGGTCTACGCCATCCGCAACCAGGTGGCATTGGTACAGGTGCCACCCCGCGGTGTCTGGGGGCTCGGGGGGCCGATAGCGCACACCACCGCGGACGCGTGGCTCGGTCCGGACCGAACGACAGCCGCTTCGCTCGAGCAGTTGATTTCGCGCTACCTCGCGGCCTTCGGCCCAGCCAGTGTGCAGGATATGCAGGTGTGGTCCGGGCTCACCAGGCTGCGCGAGGTGGTTGACCGAATACGGCCGGACTTGATGACTTTTCAGGATCAGCACGGCCGGGAGCTGTTCGATCTACCCGACGCTGTGCGCCCGGACCCCGACACTCCCGCACCGCCACGGTTTCTATACGACTTCGACAACGTCCTGCTCTCACACGCGGACCGCACCCGAGTGATCACCGACGAGCACGGCAGGCAGGGATATCGCACCCGGCGCCCCGCACCACAGATTCTGCTGGTCGACGGATTCACCGCGGGAGACTGGACTATCGACCGCGACAACGGATCCGTCACACTGACCATCCGCCTCTTCGACCGGCCATTCACCACCTCCGACGCGGCCGCCGTCACCGACGAGGCATACGCGCTGCTGGCGTTCACCGACCCCGGAGCCACGGTGCACAAGGTCGTTATCGACAGTCCCGGTTAGAGGCCCGTCGCGCCACGACCACACCATCCGACTCGCGAAAATTCTGTATCCAGAGCTGTAGACATTCGCCTGTTTGAGATGTAGTTTCGCTGTCGTTCAGGTGAGAGAAACAGGGACTGGGCAGGTGAACTGCCTGGTGAGAAACACAATTGGTGTCCCTCCGGCGAAGCCGAGATTCCCCGGTCGATCCCCGCGCGGGAACCGCCGCCGGAGGGGCACCACACCCCACGAGCCCTTGTCCGACACGCAGTACCCGAACCACACGGAGGTGGCCACTACGGAGGTGGCCACTGACGAACCCGAAATTCCTGCCGCACTCCGAGAAACCGATGTGCGGTACACGGACGGCCAGACAAGGCCGATGAGACAGTCCTTATCGAATACGTGAACCCCAGGCCCCGGCGCACCCCCGCGCCGGGGCCTGGTCCCGTGCTGAAACCTGAGAGGTGTTGTGCACCAGCCCCATACCCCGCCCACCGGTGACTCCGGCGGCACCGACAACCTCGACGACGAGGACTACCCCGCGTACAGCATGGGCCGCGCCGCCGAACTCCTGGGCGTCACCCAAGCCTTCCTGCGCACCCTGGACACCGCACAGCTGCTCACCCCGCAACGCTCAGCGGGCGGGCACCGTCGCTACTCGCGCTACCAACTCCGCATCGCCGCCCGGGTCCGTGAACTCCTCGAAGCGGGCAACTCCCTCGACGGCGCCTGCCGCATCGTCATCCTCGAAGACCAACTCGCCGAAGCGCACTCCCTCAACGCCACCCTGCAGAACGCCTTGGACGAACGCGAACCTTCCTAACCGGATGCAATTCGAACGGCGACGTGCGCGGACGTGCCGCGGCGCAACCGAACAGGGACAACCGGCAGTGGTCACCGGCTCATGCCGGTCGCTGCGGGTACCAGCCGGACGTACGCGACGCGAATGCACCACCGCTGCACCGACACTGGTCGACGTCGTCGCAGCAGGAGCGTGCGGAACTCGTGCGCATTCGCGACGAACGCGCACAAGCCCGGAACTCAGCACAACGCTGAGATGGCCTGCCGAAACGTCTGATCGCGTCGGAGACCCGTGCTCGCGGCTCAGCCCAGCAGGCGCCGGGTCGCCTTCTCCATGCGCTCGGCCACCTCCGAGTACGACAGATGCCCCATGCCCGCCTGCAACATCGCACCGTAGTACAGCATTTCGAGGTACTCCAGGTCCTCGCTGCTGTCCGAGCCCAGCGCCTCGATCAGGCGGGCGTGCAGCTCCCCGCCGATGCGCAGCCGCAGGTGCGCGACGTCGGCGTCGTTCCCCAGCAGCGCCTGGCTGATCGCGGCGGCGAGGGCGGGTTCGTCGGCGACCAGCATGGCGGCCTGGCCCAGGACCGCGACCGCGCGACCGGCGGGATCGGTGTCGGACAGCTCGACCGCGGGCGCGGCGATCAGCCGCCGCCAGTAGACCTCCGCGATCAGGTGTTCCTTGGACGAGAAGTAGGTGTACGCGGTCGCGGTGCCGATCCCGGCCTCGGCGGCGATCAGGCGAATCGTGGTGGCGGCGTAGCCTTCCCGGGCCAGCACGGTGACCGCGGCCTTGGTCAGGCGTTCCACGGTCGCGGCCTGCTTCCCGCTCAGGCGACGCCGGGTGGCCTCGAGATTGTTCGGTACAGGAGCAGACATATGTCCAAAACTACTACCGACAAGTGTCCAGAACAATTCGCCCCTCCGGCTCACCGGGGTGGTCGCGTCAGTGATTCTCGCGCACGCGCTCGTCGTAGGCAGCCCGCGCGGACCGGTCGACCTCGTCGAGGAAGATTCGATCGATACCCAACCGGCGCGTGACGAAGTCGCCGACCGGTCGCGGGGTCACCTTGTCCAGCGCGGCGAACCAGCCGGCCCGCCGGGTCACGGTGACCCGCCGGCGCGGACGCGCGATCAGGCG